>JALNVY010000163.1 GCA_023231165.1 Syntrophales bacterium
ACTGAAAAAACGGTTTTCCCCGATGATGATGTGATCGTGCACGAGGATATCCAGTGTTCGTGCTGTTTCTTGGATCGTCTTGGTAAGGCGGATATCTGCATCCGACGGCCGGACATGGCCGGAGGGATGATTGTGAACCAGAATGATAGCCGAGGCCTTGCACTGAAGGGCCTTTTCCAGAACCTTACGAGGATAGACAACGGCCTGGTTGACAACGCCTTCCTGGATGGTTTCAAAGGTTATGATCTTGTTCTGTGCATCGAGATAGCAAACCCGGAACTCCTCGTCTTTAAGTGCCCCCATGGAAGTCTTGCAGAAATTGAGAAGTTCGGCAGTGCAGGAGACCTGAGGCCGGTCCTGCGCTTTCTGCAACAGGTAGAATGAACCGATATCCTTGACAAGTTTGATTAGAACAGCGGTGTGAGAACCGATGCCCTTGACCTGCTGGATCTCCTCGATGTCGGCGTCAATAACCCCCTTCAGGCCGCCGAACCGTTTGAGCAGATCCTTGGCCAAGGGTTTCACGTCTTTTTGCGGGATACCGTAGGTAAGGAGGATCTCCATGATTTCATAATCATGAAAGCCATCAAGACCGACTTCGAGGTATTTGTCCTTGAGGCGCTGCCGGTGCTCCTGGTAGTGAGGCTTCGGGCTTTCGCTCATAATGCAAATATTGGGGGTCAGGCCTCAAAATTTAGCATAACACTTAATTACAATGCCTAACCCCGTCCTTCTAACATTGTCAGCGCAGGTTTGCGTTGACAAAATCCCAGTTGATCAATTTATCAATGAACGCAGCTAAATAATCGGCGCGACGATTCTGGTAGTCGAGATAGTAAGCGTGCTCCCAGACGTCGATGGTCAAAAGGGGTTTCATGTTCTTGGTCAAGGGATTGTCGGCATTGGCGGTCTTGACGATCTTGAGGGCTCCCTGATCAAGGACAAGCCAAGCCCAGCCGCTTCCAAACTGGGTGAGGCCGGCGTTTTTAAGCTCATCCACAAATTTTTCATATGCTCCCCAGGCAGCGTTGATTTTTCCGGCAATCGCGCCGGTCGGAAGTCCTCCGCCGTTGGGCTTGATGCCTTGCCAGTAAAAAGAATGGTTCCAAGCCTGGGCTACATTGTTGAAAATGCCGACCTTAGCAGCGTCGCCAGCCGTTTTCCGGATGATATCTTCCGGGGAAGCCTTTTCCAACTCCGTTCCCGCCAGCAGCTTGTTGGCATTGTCAACATAGGTCTTGTGATGCTTACCGTGGTGGAATTCAAGGGTTGTGGCGCTGATATAGGGCGCCAGAACATCCTTTACATAAGGTAGTTCGGGGAAAATAATGGCCATGACATGACTCCTTTCTTATTCAAGTTCGAATTTGTCCGTTAAGATAACAACGAATATCATGGTTGGCAAGGGATTTTAATGCGTCCGTCGGCAACCATCTCCCGAAGTTCTTTCTTGTTGAATTTGCCCACACTGGTCTTGGGAATCTGATCGAGAATGACGAACTCGTCAGGTATCCACCATTTGGCGCGGACTTTGTCTTTCAAAAAACACTTCAACTCCTCACCCGGCACACTTTTGCCAGGCTTTAGAACCACACAGCCCAGAGGTCTTTCCTGCCACTTGGGATGGGCGACGCCTATGACAGCCGCTTCCGCTACCCGGGGATGGGCCATGATAGAATTTTCCAGATCCACGGAGGAAATCCATTCTCCCCCGCTTTTGATAAGATCTTTGGTCCTGTCCACGAGGCGGACGTACCCCTTTTCGCCAATGGCGCCCACATCCCCGGTATGGAGCCAGCCGCCCGAAAAAGCCGCCGCCGTATGTTCCGGATCGTGATCATATTCCCCGGCAATCCAGGGACCCCGTAGGAGGATCTCTCCCCAGTGTGTGCCATCCGGAACAACTTCCTTATCAGCATGATCGACGATCTTCATTTCCAATCCCATGACGAGGAGTCCCGCACTATCCTTGACATGGTACTTATCTGCCGCTGACCAGTCGGCCATGTAGCTCTTGGGAATGGCCGCCAGGGCCAGGGGTGAGGTTTCCGTCATGCCGTAAGCCTGGATGATGGGGAAGCCGTATTTCTAGTTGAATTGTTCCAGAAGATGGCGGGGCAGGGCGGAACCGCCGGAGGCGATTCCCTTGAGAGTAGAAAAATCATGCCACCCTTCCTTCTCCAGATAATCGAAAAGCATCATCCAGATTGTCGGGACGCCGCAGGTGAAGGTGACTTTCTCTACCGCGATGATACGGCACAGCACCTCCATATTGACGACCTCCCGTCCCGGCAGGATCTGCTTACATCCCAATACCACGGCCGAGAAGGGAATACCCCACGCATTGGCATGGAACATGGGCACGACATGGAGCATGCAGTCCTCCTCCGTAGCACGCAGAGTAAGTCCCGCCGCGTAGGTATGGAGTATAATGCCTCGGTGGGAGTAGACTACCCCTTTCGGATCCCCCGTGGTTGCTGAGGTATAACAGAGCAGGGCCGGCTCCCATTCACTCAGATCCTCGGGAAAATCATAGTGGTCCGGGAACCGGGAGATCCATTAATCATAGAGATGGACCGGGGAAAGGGAGGTCTGGGGCATTACTCCGCTTTGGTTCATGATTACGAAATGTTTGACCGTCTTTAGTTGATCCTTCACCAGTTCGACGAAAAAAAGGAGATCCTCGTCAATGAACAGGACCTCGTCTTCCGCATGGTTGAGGACATAGGCCAGATGATGAGAGGGCAGGCGAAAGTTGACAGTATGCAGTGTTGCTCCCATGCAGGGGACGCCGAAATATAACTCCAGATGACGATGGTTGTTCAAGGCGAGGCTGGCGACCCGCTCCCCCTTTTTGATTCCTAATGAAGCGAGGGCGTGAGCTAATGACAGGTCCGCCGGTAGTAGTCAGCGTAGGTATAACGAAAGATTTCGCCCGGAAAGACAGAGACGATCTCCTTTTTAGGGAAATACTTTGCCCCCCGTAGCAGCAATGTCCTCAGCAGCAGTGGATAGTTCATCATGGCCAGGCCCTCCTCTTGATAGTTTTTAAATGATCACAGGTTTGCTCCTTTTCTGCCGATAATCCATCCAGATAATAAAAAAAATCAGGAAAATGGAACATATTGCGGAGGGAAGGGAGGCTTCTCTATTGAAAAAAATCAGGGCTAGTCCCCCCGAGAGGCCATAGTTCTTCAGAGTGCCGAGAAGGGTAAGGCTGATCAGGGTCTTTCTTTCCACACGGATCAACCTGCCTACGGTATCAATCAAATAACCAAGGACAAAAATACTGAGAAAGGCCAAAGTTGCAACCGGGAGGATCAGGGCCGGATTGCCCATAATGATCTGGCGGTTGAGGCCGACGATAGTGTAGATGATGAGAAAAAAAGACCAGTCCGTTATCAGTCCTTTGAAGGGTACGATCGGTTTATGCCAGCCCTTAAATAGAAGAACACGGGATATGATAATTGGCAGGAGGATCAATTCACCGGTGATCACCACCAGCCTCATGGGGTCAATATTCTCAATACCTAGGAAAAAATAGGCCATCAGGGGCAGGATCACGAGGGCGACGAGATAAGCCCCGATGGTGCTGAAAAGGGTGAAATATTCGTTGCCTTTCAGTATACTGGTGAAAGGTATGACCGCCACGGCGGGAGGAACTGCGGCAATGAGGACAAAACCGGCCCGAAGAGATGGTTCTTGAATCATTAGCCGTGTCAAGATCAGGATGACACCACTCAGGACAAGATAATTCATCGCACTGCCAAGGAAGGCCGGCATGATCATGGTGGGGGCCGACCGGAAGGTGCGATTCGGAATGTTCAGTGTGGAAACGGTCATCACTACGGCCAGACCCGGCATAATCAACGGCTCTGTCCACGGGGCGGCCTTGTCCGTCAGCAATCCGCTAACCGTTGCCAATAAGAAGATGAAGTTTCTGTTATGGAGAAGGGCCTTCAGCTTCGCCATGTCATAGGGGAGGATGGATTCATAATCTGAGCTATTTATTGATCAGTTAAAAGTTCTCTGTTTCCATACGCGGATGAGTTTGATTAACGTGTCTGAAAATATAAATCAATACGTATTTCTTCGTTTTTTTGAGAAGGTGACTTTTTGCTCGTATCGGCAATGATATCCGGTCACCGGCGCCCCGGCAGATGAATGGACCTGATTTCCATAAGGGCGTCGTCAATAGCATCGCTGTCGGCTGCCAGGGCAGGGACTTCCAAGCACTTGAGTACATGGAGCAATATTAATGAGAATATATTGAATTAAATCCAAATTTAAGATACCGTAAATAACATGATGTGCAGGCTGAGACTGATTGACTTATATTCCTGATCGTATTTTTTCATTGAAAAGAGCTATTCTTTGAAATATAGTTATAAGAATTGTATTCTCTTATCTACAAAATTTACAACTCAATAAAAAAGGAGATAATATATGAAAGTTTTGCAAAGAATAATGATGATAGTTGCGCTCGGCCTTCTATTAACGACGTTTGCAGAGGCCGCTCAGGATATCCCCTTTTCGGGATTTTTCGGTAATCAAACCATCTATGAACAGTTGCAGCCGGGACCCAAAGGCGGGGCCAAGCTGCGATGGGTAAAGCAAGGGGTCGATGCTAACAAATACAACAAATACATGGTGGACAGTGTTATTTTCTTTCTGGCTAACAATGCTGACTATAAGGGCATAGACCCACAGGAAATGAAGGAACTGTCTGATAATTTCAATAAGGAAATTGTAGCAGCGTTCAATAATAAATACCAGATCGTGGCAGAGCCGGGTCCTAACGTGGCGCGGATTAGGATAGCCATCACAAACATCCAGCCGAGTAAGCCCGGCTACAGCGCCATTACGTCAATTGTTCCCGTCGGGATCGGCATCAGTCTCGTTAAGAAAGGTGCAACCGGTGGATGGTCCGGCAGTGGTCAAACCTGCATGGAAATTATGGTCCTCGACAGCACGACTAACGAAACACTTATCTTGTTAATAGATAAACAGAAGGCGGAATTTGAACACAGATTCACGAAATGGGGCTCGGCCACTGATGCCTTCAAACTATGGTCTGCTAAGATGATAGAATTTATAGACAATTCAAAAAAAATCAATAGAGAAGCCAATTAATGCCAATTTACGTGTGGCTTTAACCGCTTTATTTATTATTTCCGCTGCGGATAGTTACAAACAGGGTAGCCTCCTCACGTTTGATCAGGAGCATGATGGTTTCCTGTTTGCTGCTCCGTGTAAGTTCGTCCGTGAAATCCTTCATCACCTGTATACTGGTGCGGTTGACTTTAAGGATTATATCGCCGGCTTTCAGTCCAGCCTCGTCGGCGGGAGAATTAGGATTTACCTGGGTGATTACGATGCCGCCTTTTTCCGACAGACCCAGGTTACGGGCCATTTCCGGTGTGATTTCCTGTAGCGTCATTCCCATTTGATCGACAAGTTTGCCGCTGGCAGCTATTTCCCGCAGGTCTTTTCTTTCACCGGTGACGACTTCCAGATTTTTTTCCTGTCCATCACGGA
>JALNVY010000164.1 GCA_023231165.1 Syntrophales bacterium
GAGGCGATGACGCCGCCGATGACCCCCAGGGGGAGCATCATGAGGATCGCCATGGGGATGGTCCAGCTCTCGTAGAGCGCGGCCAGGCACAGGAAGATCACGAAGATGGAAAAGGCGTAAAGCAACGGGGCCTGCGAGCTGGACATACGCTCCTGATAGGAAAGTCCGGTCCAGTCGAAACCCGTCCCCTTGGGCAGCTTTTCCACTGCCTCTTCCATGGCCTGCATGGCTTCGCCCGAACTCTTGCCCGGCGCCGGCTCACCCCAGATGTTAATGGAAGGGAACCCGTTGAAACGCGCCAACCGGGGAGAACCGGAGGTCCAGCGGCCCGAGGCAAAGGAGGAAAAGGGGACCATCTTCCCTGCCTTATTCCGGACATAGAGCTTGTCCAGGTCCTGGGGCAGCATGCGGTAGGGGGCGTCCGCCTGAACGTAGACCCGCTTGATCCGGCCGCCCTGAATGAAGTCGTTGGCATAGGCGCTGCCGAAGGCCGCCGAAATCGTCTTGTGGATGGAGGTAATGGGAACCCCCAAGGCGCCGGCCTTTTCCCAGTCCACGTCAATCCGGTATTCGGGCACGTCCGCCATGCTGTTGGGCCGGACAGCGGTCAATCGGGGGTCTTTCGCAGCGATGCCGAGGAGCTGGTATTGAGCCTCCATCAGTTTCTGGTGTCCCAGACCACCCCGGTCCAGCAACTGATAGTCGAAACCCTTGGCCTGGCCCAACTCGGTGACGGCCGGGGGCGGGAAGACAAACACCATGGCGCCCCGGATGCTCGCCAGGGCTTTCATGGCCCGCCCCGCAATGGCCTTGGCCTTCAGATCACTCCGGTTGCGGAGTTCCCAGTCCTTCAGCTTGATGAATACCATGCCGTTGTTCTGGCCCCGGCCGGAAAAGCCGACCCCAGTGATGGTCAATGTAGTTTCCACCGCCTCTTTTTCCTTCTCCTTGAAATAGCGTTCGATCTGCTGCGAGACCTCCCGGGTCTGCTCCAGCGTGGCGCCGGTCGGCATGATGACCTGGGCGAAAAGCGTCCCCTGGTCTTCATCGGGCAGGTAGGCCGTGGGCATGCGGTAGTATAGAATCCCCATGATGGCCACGATCACCAGGAAAACAGCCAGGTAGCGCTTTTTCTTGGAGAGGGAATGACCGATCAGGCCCATATACAGGCGTCGGAAGCGAAAAAAGCCGTGATTAAACCATCGGAAAAACGGTCGCAGGAAAGCGATTGCATTCTCTGCCTCATGACCCGCCGGCACGGGTTTGAGCAGCGAGGCGCAGAGGACCGGAGTCAGGATCAGGGCAATGACTACCGACAGGAGCATGGCGGCGATGATGGTCACGGAGAACTGGCGGTAGATGACGCCGGTGGAGCCGGGAAAGAACGCCATGGGCGCGAATACCGCCGAGAGCACGATGCCGATGCCGATCAGGGCGCTGGTGATTTGTTCCATGGATTTGGCCGTGGCCTCTCGAGGCGGAAGGCCTTCCTCCGCCATGATCCGCTCCACGTTTTCCACCACCACGATGGCGTCGTCCACCAACAGGCCGATGGCGAGCACCATGGCGAACATGGTGAGCATGTTGATGGAATACCCGAACAGCCCCAGCATGGCGAAGGTTCCCAAGAGAACGACTGGCACTGCGATGGTCGGGATCAGGGTGGCGCGGACATTTCCGAGAAAAAGCCACATGACCAGAAAGACCAGGAAGACGGCTTCGAAAAGTGTCTTCACCACTTCATTGATGGCCACTCTGATAAAGGGGGTGGTGTCGTGGGGAAAAACTACCTTCACGCCTTCGGGAAAGAATCGTTCCATCTCCGCCATCTTGGCCCGGACGGCATCGGCCGTGTCCAGGGCGTTGGCGCCTGCGGCCTGCCGGATGGCGAGACCCCCGATAGGTTTGCCGTTGAAAGAGGTGATGATATCGTATAACTCGGTCCCCAGTTCCGTCCGGCCCACATCCTTGATCCGCACGGTGGAACCGTCCGGGTTGATGCGGATGGGGATGGCGGCAAACTCCTCCGGCGTATTGAGCATGTTCTGGACGATGATAGAGGCGTTCAGGCGCTGGCCGGGCACAGCCGGCACCCCGCCGAACTGGCCGGCGGAAACCTCCACGTTGTATGCCTTGAGAGAGGCGATTACATCTTCCACGGTGAGCTGGTAATCCGTCAATTTGTCAGGGTTGAGCCAGATGCGCATGGCATAGCCGGCGCCGAAGATCTCCACCTCGCCCACGCCCGGCACCCGGGAGACGACGCTCTCCAGATTGTTCTTGGCAAAGTCTATCAAATCCTTCATGTCCATGCGGCCGTCTTCGGAGACAAGGCCCAGGATCATCAGGAAGTTCCGGGTTGATTTTTTGACCTGGACCCCCCGGTTTTTGACATCATCGGGGAGGCTCGGCATGGCGAGTTGGAGCTTGTTTTGTACCTGAGACCAGGCGAGGTCCGGGCTGGTCCCGGGATCGAAGGTCAACTCGATGCGGGAACCGCCCGCCGAATCGCTGGTGGCGGACATATATAGCAGATTGTCAAAACCGGTCATCTTTTCCTCGATGACCTGGGTCACGCTGTTTTCCACGGTCAGCGCCGAGGCCCCCGGGTAGGATGCTTGAATGGCGATGGTGGGTGGGGCGATGGGGGGGTACTGGGATATGGGCAGATTGTAGATCGCCAGCCCTCCCGCTGCCATGATGATGATGGCGATGACCCAGGCGAAAACCGGACGTTCCAGGAAAAATTTCGATAGCATCGTGTGCCTCCGTCAGTTCGCTTTTGCCGGCGGGGCCGCTGGCTTGTCAGCACCGCCGGTTTTCCCCGCATTCTCGACAAACGGGACAACCATTACGGAGGCACCGGGCTTCACCTTCTGTATCCCCTCGACGATCACCCGCTCACCGGGTGTGAGTCCCGAAGAAACAAGCCATTTGTCGCCGATGGCACGATCGATCTTAATCTCCCGTTGCTGGACCTTGCCTTGGGCGTCCACGGTAAACGTGAGCGGGTTCCCCTTGGGATCGCGGGTCACCGCCTGTTGCGGAACCAGCAGGGCCTTCTCGTTGACACCTTCTTCCAGCTCCGCCCGGACAAACATGCCCGGCAGAAGGAATCCCTTCGGATTGGGAACGACCACCCGCAAGGTGACTGATCCGGTCGTCGGATCGACGGTAACGTCACGGAATTGCAGTACCCCTTCCCATTGATATCTGGTGTTGTCTTCCAAGAGGACATGGACTTTGTTCCTGATGTTTACATTGTGATTGAGGCGGCCATCCTCCAGTCGCCGCCGCAAGCGCATCAATTCGGTTGTGGATTGGGCCACATCCACGTACATGGGATCCAGGCGTTGAATGGTAGCCATGGGCAGGGGCTGATTGGCCGTCACCAGGGCGCCTTCCGTAACGCTGGATTTGCCGATGCGTCCGGAGATGGGGGCCGTGACTGAGGAGTATTTCAGATTGATGCTGGCCGTCTCGACCGTCGCCTTCCAGAACTGGATATCTGCCTGGTTCTGTTTCAGGGCGGCCGCCGCATCATCGTACTCCTGCTGACTGACCGCCTTTTCGGCCACTAATTCCTGCATACGTTCGGCCCGCAACCGGATTGCCGAAAGATTGGCCTCGGACCTGCCAAGGGCAGCCTGTGCATTGTTATGGATGGCCTGAAAGTGAGCGGGATCGATTTTAAAGAGGACCTGACCGGCCTTGACATCGGCCCCTTCCGTAAACAAACGTTTCTGGATGATCCCCCCCACCTGGGGACGCACTTCGGCGACGAGATTGGCGGACGTCCGTCCGGCTAATTCCGTCGTGATCACCACCCGTTGTGGTTGGATTGTCACTACGGCTACTTCCGGAGGTCCGCCGGCCGGTGCTTTATTGGAAGATTGTCCGCAACCGGTCAGGATCAAGAAGGCGGTCAGACCGCCCACGATGATGACTTGCTTTGCTATGTTATGAATCTGCATGCAACACCTCTATCATTCTAAATATGAATAAAAATCCAATCTTTTCCAAAAAAAGTCTTTCATTCTTCATAAAACATGGACATCATCTTTTGATGGCGTCCCAGCAGGCCTCCGTAGTCTGCCGGATCAGGGCTTCATCCAGGGTGACAAAGCCGAGAATATGATCCCGCACCAGGAAGATCAACGGGGCGATGGTGAGGGAAAAAAGAGCAATGACAGGAATGTCTTTGACAACACGGTCTGCGATGGCCTCTTCAAAGAGGGCCATGAAGAAGTCGTTGCGGCCGGTCTTGTCCAAAAATCTATCCCGGCGCATGGAGATGCCGTACGGAGAATTCATGAACTGCTCAATATAGCGAAAACTAAGAGGATTATCTATGAGAAACCGGAGAATCTTGCCCGTGAGGTACAGAAACCGTTCCCGGATGGGTCCCTCGGTCGGAAAGCCTTCCCGAACCATCGTTGCAATTTTATTTTCCACTTCTTTAAAAAGCTCGGTGATCAACTCATCCTTGCCGGCAAAGTAGAGATATATGGTTCCCACTGCCACGTTTGCGCGGGCGGCGATCATGGACATGGGAACCCGATGGAAACCGTTCTCCGCCAAGAGTTCCATGGCCACGGTCATGACTTCGGTGCGCTTATCTATACACTGCATGATTCAATCCCCCGAGAAAATGAATGAACGTTCATTCAGTGGGTCGGACATATATCAAACACTCTTTGCAGTCAATATTTTTTTATTACCGTTCGATATGTCGCGATGAACCATTGCGGCCTGTTTAATCTTTTATCACCACGTATTTCTTCAAGACTTCCTCGTCCCGCTGAAACGCTAGATTTTTATGTAGGTCGGTGTATATGGCCTCCGCAAGTCTTTTACCCGCCTCAATATCCGTGGGATAGTGCACCCCGCCGATGACCCGGTTTAGGGCCGCTTCGTCGGCCCGCGCCATGAACTCGGCGCGCCGGTCCGGCGACAGATCCGACAGAATGAGGGCGAACAAGCGGGCGTTGGCGGCGTGTCCACTCGGATAGGCGTAGCCGCCGATTATGTCTATGCAGGGCGTTATCCCGAAGCCGCGCCAAACAGGTCGCGGACGTTGGTAACGCTCTTTGACGGTTCCGACCGCATAATCCAGATCGGCATGGACATGTTTGAAAAAGGCGGCGACTTCCGGTGGCAGGGGCCGATGGAAAGGGCTGACGTTTCCGAACAGGCTTTCAAAATTGCCACGGGCCTCGGCGCGGGCGCGGGTGCACTCCGCCGCTGTCCGTTTTGCCTGCCATTCATGCAGAACCTTCAGATCGGCCTGGTCTGTGTCCGAGCCGGGCAGGGGCGGGGCGGGGAACAGTGGGAATTGCCCCGCTGTGGAATCAAGGTAATAGACGTCCCCTGTCCCTGTCAGAGTCTGTTTGACAACAGCAGGAGTGCAGGCGCCCAGCGATAAAACCAGCGCCAGAGCTAGAAGCAGCTTAATTTTTTTCAGGGCATCAACCATCATGATCCTTTTCCAACCCGCCTTGCAGCGAATTTCAAAAAAA
>JALNVY010000165.1 GCA_023231165.1 Syntrophales bacterium
GCCATGGGGAAAAACTGATGAAAGGGGGTTATTGATTATGGGAATGGAAAAGAGACTCTGCGTCATCTGCGCCTGGCGCCAGCACTGTCAAAAAAGGTTTTCCTTCACGCAGAATGGGTCAATGAACATTCATTGCCCTGATTTTACAAGGGATTACACCATCAAAGACTCAGAGGTTGATTATAGTATTGTCGATCGACAGTTGGAGAAGTGGCGCAAGCAAGGGGCAATCAAGCCCCGGCCGACAATTACTGTTTCCCGTGAACCGGGGGCCGGGGGCAGCGAGGTTTCCCGGAAGCTTGCCCAGGATCTCGGAATGGATCTCATGGGAGGGCAGATTATCTCCCGGGTGGCAGAAAGCGCCAACATGAGCGAAAAGGTAGTCAAGACCCTGGATGAAAAACACGTCAGTAAAATGGATAGTTGGATCAATTCGCTGTTTACTTCCCGCCATCTCTGGCCTGACGTTTACCTGCAACATCTGACCAAGGTGATTAGCGCCATCGGTCAGCACGGTAATGCCATCATCGTCGGGCGGGGGGCGCAGTTTATCCTGCCGCCACAGCGGACGTTCCGGCTCCGCTTTGTCGCCCCTCTGGAACAGCGGATACAAAAGATCGCAAAAGACCGGAACTGCTCCCCGGAAGAGGCGGAGAACTACATCATCAAGACCGAAAATGACCGGGCTGCCTTTATCAAAAAGGCCTTTCATGAAGATATTGCGAGCCCCTTACATTACGATCTGGTGCTGAACACGGCAGGCCTGACCATCGATGAGGCGGTGGAAGTTATCAAAAACGCCTTCAAGGCAAGGAAGTTCTAAACGGTTACACCCCCTCCCCCCCCGGTCAGGCGCCTGACCATCGGCTCTTGGGCGGGGGGCCTTCCCTATCACCGGCTTTTTTCCTTAACAAAATGGCGGTATCGCAACATCTTGACACCTCGCAGAATTGGTAGAAGGCTCTTACGCCCTGCAAATCCTGTTTGCTGATCAGGTGATAAAGGTCATCTTTGTTCCGGACATGTTCAGGATGAACTTATCCGGCATAGCCTTTTCAAATTCCATGATGGCCTTGCGTCCCGTGCAGTGACAGGGAATTATATAGTCGGGATTGATCTTTTTTATTTCTTCGACCGTCCTGGCGATAATTCCTTCGAAGAAAATGCCGGAGAGATGAAATCCCCCCATGACGGCATGGACCTTGTCTATTCCCGTAACCTCCCGGGCGTAGTTCACCGTATTCACGATTCCCGCATGGGCGCATCCCGAGATAACCACCAATCCCTTACCTTTCAGATGCATTACTATGGACGTATCGTCTTCGATGGGATCCCACTTTTCCTGGCCGTCCTCCTGATAATGGGCAATGGGGAAGCCCTTTTCAAAATCCGTCTCGTGGGGAATCTCGCCGAGGAAGAGGACCGTATCGTCAAGGAGGGTGACAGGTGAGGGAGATTCGATTAGCTTCAGTCCTGCGGCGGTGATCTGCTCCCTCTCCAGAGGCGAGAAGAAGATCTTCATGTCCCTTACCGGCACTTTGCCGTGCTCCGCAAGCACCGGCTGGCGGAAAAATCCATCCTTCAAAGGGATGGCCCTGGTAACGACAGCGCTGTTGTCCGTGGCCGTCATCTCGATGTAGTTGTCCTGCAAGGTAAGAATTTCAACTTTCTCAACGGTTTTCAAAATTTGATCCGCCATTTTCCTTCCCTCCTGTGATGGTGATGGTATGCCTTCGTGAACGTCTCACTTGAAAATTCCTCAACAGCTAATTAAAATAATTATATTAATATATTCCCTCCCCTTCAAGGGGAGGGTTAGGGTGGGGATGGGTCTGGCATTTTATGAATATTAAGCTTCGCTTTCATCACCCTTTGTGACGGCGTGCCGTCATGAGAGTTTCATCTGAAAATGCCTTTACTTGTCAATGCACAATGGTGGAAATAGGCGGCGGGGCCTGTTTTTTCCCGCCGCATATTTCCATGTGATTAAGCAAGTCCTCAATCAAAGGCCATGTCGGTCTTCCAGACCTCCCATACCTTACCGACGAGATCGGGACCCGGTTTCAGGGTCATCTTGCCGGGACGCCATCCGGACGGAGTGGCTTCTGTCCCCTTGCTATTCCGGACAACCTGGAAGGCTTGTACCTGGCGAAAGGACTCATTGACGTTACGACCCACGGGCGGGGTCAGGACCTCGAATCCCTGAATAATGCCGTCGGGATCGATGATGAAACGTCCGCGTGTTTCCACGCCCATTTCTTCGCTGTAAACCCCGAACGCCGTTCCCACTTTGCCGCCCGTATCGGAGAGCATGGGAAAGGGAACGCCCCCGGCGACCATTTTGGAAAGCTCATGATCGTTCCACATCTTGTGGACAAAAACGCTATCGATACTCATGGAGAGGATTACCACTCCTAACTTCTCGAATTCGGGATATTTTTCGGCGACCGCCGAAATCTCCGTCGCTCAAACAAAGGTGAAGTCTCCTGGATAGAAGCAGAGGAGCACCCATTTGCCGAGATATTCAGACAATTTGACGGATACGAAATTCCCCTTGAGGTAGGCGGGGGATGTAAAATCGGGGGCCGGTTTGCCAACCTGGATCATAGCCTTCATCTCCTTTCCTTTTGGTGTCGGTGTCGCTTCCGATGATCCCTGTTTCTCTTCCTCTGCGCCTACAAGTCCCCCCGTGGGACGGGCGCAACCAACCTTGATTTCCTCGGCCATAGATTTCCTCCTTTCGATAAGCGTTTCAATACGTTAATAAAATTAACCGCCGGCAGGCGAAACGGGGAAAGCAGCGCCGTTCCTCCCTGCCGTCCTCTGTACCAATCATCTGCCATCTTCACTCCCAAAACTGGAGAGAACCTTATCCTTTATTCCGATGGCAGGTTTATCACTCATGACTCACCCCTTAGCACTCAGTTCATGCCTTGCTGATCCGGCAGGGCAGCCCCTTCAGATTGGGGGTCCCGTACTCCCGGCCCAGTCTGCCGACGGAAGTCAGCATGTTAAAATTTGCCTTGTCCCAGTCGAACTGGGTTTCCGGATTGCCCTCAGGAAACCACCAACCTGGAACCCCGCAGAGGACCCGGGGATCGATGCCGTCGGTAAGGTGGGCCTGTTGGGTTATTTTTCCGTAAGGCGTTTCGATGATAATATTGTCCTTGTCGGCAATGCCGCACTTCGCCGCAGTTTCCGGATGGATATCCAAGCGGGGATGAGGTCGCAGCTTCCGCAGTTTCCCCAGCCACCGATAAGATGAATGGAGGTAGTACCGGCTCTTCGCGCTGGTGAGAAGGAGGGGGAATAGAGGGTCTTCCGGCTCTGGGTAGCCGTCAAAGGTCGGCAGGGGTTTCAGGCTAAATTTTTCCGCCATGCTGAGTTTAAGTTCCACCTTGCCCGTCGGCGTCTTGAAGCCCTTTTCCATATAGGAACGAAAACGATCCGGTCCTTTGAGGTATCCCTTTTCCACAAACTGGGCGTAGGTCAGCCCCGCCGGTTTGAGGAGGTCTTCCAGGAGCTGATGGTAGTCCTCGGGCCATAACTCCGGGGGCGTCATGAGCTTGCCGAGCTCGGTAATAATCTTCTTGTCGGGCCAGCATTCCTCCGGTGGTTCAACGACCTTGGGCCGGGCGAGGATATACCCGTGTCCCAAGCCGTAATGGCCGATGTCGTCGCATTCAAAATGACTCGCTACGGGCAGGACGATGTCCGCTAGGGCCGCCGTGGGTGTCATGAAGAGGTCGGCGACGGCGAGAAAATCCAGAGACATGAGGGCCTTATGGGTAAGACGGCTGTCAGCGTAGGCAAGCATGGGATTGGAGCACATCATGTAAGCTCCCCGGACGGGATAGGGGACACCTTCAAGGACGGCCCTGCGGAAGTAGGCTGGGGCGACGGTCATAAGGCGGGGAATGATTTTGTAGTGGGCGCTTATGAGTTCCTTGCGCTTGTCGGGGACGAGGTCTGCCCGGACGAAGGAGCCCAGGCCCATGATCTTAGGGTCGTGGGCCTCGACGTTACCGCCGGAAACGTCGAGATTACCCGTAATGGCCATGAGGCAGACGAGGGCGCGGGTGGCATCGAAGGTATGGATGCTGTGCTCGATGGGATTCCCCCAGTGGATGACCGCGGGTTTGGCGGCTGCGTAAGCCCGGGCGGCCAGCCGGATCTGCTCGGCGGGGACCCAGGTTATTTCTTCAACTTTTTCCGGCGGATAGTCTTCAATGTGAGCGGCTAATTCGGCAAATCCCTCGGTCCACTTCTCAACAAATTCCCGGTCATAGAGACCTTCCTTGATGATGACATGGATAAAGCCCAGGGCAAGGGCAGCATCCGTTCCGGGGCGGATCCGGAGCCACTGTTTCGACTGTTTCACCAGGTCGATACGCCGCGGGTCAATGACGATGAGTTCCGTTCCCGTCTTTAGCTGCTCCAGCAGGCGGCTGCAGATCTCCCCTTCTTCATTGGTGGAGGTGATGTTGCTGCCCCAGAGGATAACCAGTTTGCTGGGCTGATGGAAATCCACGACGGGATAAAACCCGCAGGTGTGGAGACCCGTAATCTCACGGGGGGCGTGGCAGACATCCTGTGAGGCGATGACGTTGGGGGAGCCGAAGATATTGGCCAGGCGGATCTGGAAGAAATGATCGAGCCCCTTGGGCATACCCACCCCGAAGGCGACGGCTCGCGCCCCGTGCTTCTTCCGGATTTCCTTGAGATTATCGGCGATTATCCCGAGGGCTTCGGGCCAGGAGATCTGTTCCCATTTCCCGGCCCCTTTTTCACCGACCCGGCGGAGGGGATGCTGCAAACGATCAGGATGGGTCAGGCGGTCCGGTGAAACGGCCCCTTTCGGGCAAATATAGCCTTTGTTGAGAAAACCCTCCGGGTCTCCCTTTACCTGAACGATTTTGTTGTCCTGTACCGCGACCAAGAGGCCGCAGCCACCATGGTCCATCCGTGCGCAGTGGGTTTTAACCCATTTTACATCGCTTGTTGTCATCTCCTCAATCTCCTTTTTGGTTCTTAAGATAATCTTCGCAGGCGGTCTTCATGGTATTTGCCGCCAGTAGGGCGCAATGTCCCGCCTCCGGAGGCAATCCGCCCAAGGCATCCAAAATGTCCTGCTGAGAAAGGGCTGCCGCGTCTTCGATGGGTTTGTCTTTGGCCAGACAGGTTGCCATGCTCCCGCAGGCCAGGGATGAACCGCATCCCGTGGTGTAAAACGAGGCGCTTTGAATCCTGTCGTCTTTTACATTGAGCCAGAATGCCATTGTTTCTCCACATGGTCCAGTAACACGGCCCTCGGCATTGAATTCGGGAAGAACTCCCTTGTTACGCGGTTGCTGGGCGTGCTCCATTGCTTGGTCGGTAAATCCTTGTAAATCAATATTTTCCATTGATAACTCCTAAAGTTGGATAACTGATAACTATTATGTGCCATTGTATGTCCTTGACTATGTATTGCAAATATTAGCATATTCAGGGCAACGAAGAAGAAGTCCTCTGCC
>JALNVY010000166.1 GCA_023231165.1 Syntrophales bacterium
AACTATACCATGAATGGATCAATATTAAATGCAATTATTTTCCCCGTTGGGACAATTTTATTGACATCCCCCCCTCCCTGTGGTAAGCGGATTGGCATTTAAAGGAACGATTAGGTATTGATTTTTAACATATTTTCTTTCAAAGGAGAGCAAGGTGACGCTTCGAGAGATAAAAGAGCTACTGGATGCGGAAGTGCTCGTCGGCGAAGATCAGTTGGACAAAGAGATAAAGACCGCCTTTGGCGCCGATCTCATGAGTGATGTGCTGGCCTTTGCCAAGGCGGGGAGTCTGTTGCTAACAGGTCTTACGAACCCCCAGGTCATCCGGACGTCTGATGTTCTCGATATCGCCGCTATTATCATGGTGCGAGGAAAGCGACCATCACCAGAAACGCTCCGCCTCGCGGAAGAGCTGCTGATCCCAGTTTTGACCACAAAATATATCCTCTTCGAAACCGCCGGGAAACTGTACGCCAAAGGTATCGTTGGCTGCATGGAAAGGGTCGACGACGAACGTGTTTTCACATGAACCCGCCATCTATGAAAATTCCTTTCCCGTAGAGGGTGGAACTTACGAAAACGCCGGGCATGTATCCAGCCAGATCAAGGCCCTGCTGAAAAGGATGAAAATTTCCAAGGAGGTCGTCAGGCGGGCTGCTTTAGTCACTTACGAATCAGAGATCAATATCTGTTCCTATGCCAGAAGCGGCAAGATCGTCCTCCGGGTAACGCCGGAACACGTCATGATTGAAGCTATTGATGAGGGCCAGGGCATCGTGGATATCGAGCTGGCCATGCAGGAAGGTTATTCGACGGCGACGGACAGGATAAGGGAAATGGGTTTCGGAGCCGGGATGGGGTTGTGTAACATCAAGAATTTCTCTGATTTCTTTCGCATCACCTCGGAGATTGGGAAAGGCACCCATCTCAAAATGGTTATTCGCATCGACAAAGATTTTGATGGGATTTAGTTAAATCTACCGTGAATTTAGAAGATATTGTCAAAACACTCAATTTAAGGGTTGTCTCCGGTGAGGAAAGGCTCGCAGCCGAGGTTCTGGGGGGATACGTCGGCGACCTGTTGAGCGATGTCATGGCCAACAGCAAAGAAGGAGATCTATGGATAACCCGGCAGATTCATCAGAACATCGTTGCCGTGGCCAGTCTGAAGGACCACGCCGGAATCATTCTGATTCAGGGTTGTAAACCGGCTGCCGATACCCTTGATAAGGCACGTAAGGAAGGCATCCCGATTATGGTAACGGACATGCCAGGTTTTGAAGTTATCGGCAGGGTATATAACATGCTCGCAACTAAGAAGGGTCCCGACCCTTCCACATGAAATGGCCATGAAATCATGGTCTTTTTTTTATATTTTTAGGTTCAGCCCCTGATGAAGGCGTTTCGTTGTGACCTTCATATTCATACCTGCCTTTCGCCATGCGCTGAGCTGGATATGTACCCACGTGCCATTGTGCGGAAGGTCCGTGAGGAAAAACTTGATATTATCGGCATATGTGACCACAATTCCTCAGAGAATGTCACCTCCGTTCAGAGGGCGGCATCCGGCCATCCCCTGACGGTGCTTCCCGGGATGGAGGTCTCCAGCAGGGAGGAAGTCCACACGCTGGCGCTCTTTGATAATATATCCCGTTTGCAACACTTCCAGAAAGTCATTTACGATCACCTGCCAGGTGAAAACGACGAAGATGTTTTTGGATGTCAGGCCATCGTTAATGAAAGGGACGAAGTTGAGGGACTCAATCAGCGCCTCCTCATCGGTGCAACGGTTTTGTCGCTCCAAGAAGTTATTGAACATATTCACCGCTTGGGGGGACTCGCCATTGCCTCCCATATCGATAGAGAAAGTTTCAGCGTTATTGGTCAGTTGGGTTTCATTGACCCTACCTTCGCCTTTGACGCCCTGGAGGTCACGCCCCGCCTAGGCCTAGCCAAGGTCAGAGAAACCTTTCCCGAGCTTAGCGATTATCCCTTTATTACCTCCTCCGATGCCCATTTTCTTCGTGATATCGGCAGGGCTTATACAGAGATGTGGATGGCGGAGGGAAGCTTTCAAGAGCTATGCATGGCCCTCCGTGGCAAGGCGGGAAGACATATAATCAGCGGGAATTGACATGCTGGAGTTGGCCTTACATATTCTTGATATCGCTGAGAATTCCACCAGAGCCGGGGCCAGGCATGTGGATATACATCTAAAGGAAGACCCCAGCCACGATCTCCTCACCCTGGAGATCGCCGATGACGGCGCCGGCATGGATAAGGAAACCCTGGCGAAGGCCCTCGACCCTTTTTACACGACCAAGAAGGTCCGCCGGGTGGGGCTGGGGCTGCCGATGCTGGTCCAGGCGGCAGAAAGCGCAGGAGGAGAATTGATCCTGAGTTCGGAACCGGGCAAAGGGACACGACTCAAGGTGACCTTCGGACTCCGGCACCTTGACCGCCAGCCCTTGGGAGATATTGCCGGATCCCTGGTAACCCTGATCGCCGGAAATCCGGATATTGATTTTACATATCGTCATGAGCGTGGAGATCAGGTCTATCTCCTCAGCACGGAAGAAATAAAAAAAGAGATCGAGGACGTCCCTATAAATCATATAGAAGTACTTAAATACATAAGAAGCCATATCGCGGAAGGCATGAAAGAAATCGGATCGGAAGCGTAAGCATCGCTTTACATATGAAGGAGGAAGCAATTCATGAAAGCGGAGAACGACGAATTAATTAAAGAATTTTCAGCGGAAAAGATAGTCCAATTGGACGAAATCATCGCCAAGTTCAAAGGGAAACCAGGCGGCCTGATTCCTGTCCTTGAGGAGGCCCAGGTAGCCCTGGAATATCTGCCTGTTTCCATCCAGAAAAAGATCGCCAAGGGTTTGAACCTTCCCTTCAGCCGTGTTTACGGCGTCGTCACCTTCTATTCCTTTTTCACCATGACCCCCCGGGGAAGACATACCGTCCGCGTCTGTCTCGGCACCGCCTGTTACGTCCGGGGGGGCAAGGCCCTCGCGGAAACCATTGAAAAGAATTACGGCGTCAAGGAGGGAGAAACAACTCTCGACCGCAAGTTTACCTATGAGTCGGTCCGTTGCCTGGGGGCCTGCGGCCTCGGACCGGTCATTGTTGTGGACAATGACGTTCACGGACGGGTCAAACCGGGGAAAGTCAAAGATATCTTAAATGCTTATAACTGATAAAAAGTGAGGATACCTTATGGCAAAGATCACGATTGAAGATTTAAAGAAAATCAAGGAGCGGGTCCATGCGGAAACGGCCCTGCGGGATGGTCACCTGCGTGTCAAGGTAACCGTTCATATGGGGACCTGTGGTATCGCTTCGGGAGCCAAGGAAGTCATGGACTCCCTGCTTAAGGAAATTGAAGAAGCCGGGGTGACGGATGTGGCTGTTACCACCTCGGGTTGCATGGGTCTCTGCAGCAGGGAACCCCTGGTTACCGTCGAGATCCTCAACCAGGACCCGATCAAGTACGAATACATGAATTCAAACAAAATGCGTCAGGTCTTCAAACGGCACATCCTGGAAGGAGAGATTCAGATTCCCTTCGTACTGGCCCGGGGCGCGGAAACACAAAAATAGAAGGAGGATATGAACCTAATGAAGGTATTCCGATCACACTTACTAATTTGTGGCGGCACCGGCTGCCATGCCTCCGGAAGTCTCAATGTCAAGAAGGCATTAGTCTCAGAACTGATCAAAAGAAAGCTCTCCGAAGAAATCAAGATCGTAGAAACGGGGTGTAACGGCTTCTGCGCCATGGGTCCGATCATGGTCGTCTATCCCGAGGGCGTCATCTACATGCTGATCAAAGCCGAAGACATTCCTGAACTTGTGGAAGAACACCTGATCAAGGGCCGGATTCTCGAACGGCTCCTCTACAGGGAACCAACCACGGAAGAGATTATCCCAACGATGCAGGAGATCCCATTTTTCGCCCTCCAGGAGCTGCGGGTCCTCAGGAACCGCGGACTCATCGATCCGGAAAAAATAGAAGAATATATCGCTCGGGACGGCTACCAGGGAATGGCCAAGGCCCTGACCGAAATGAGCGCCGCCGACATCGTCCAGGAAATCCTCGCTTCGGGTCTCCGCGGTCGCGGCGGCGCAGGCTTCCCCACAGGTCTGAAATGGAAATTCGCCGCCGCCTCCCCCGGGGATGTCAAGTATGTTTTATGTAACGCCGACGAAGGAGATCCCGGGGCCTTTATGGACCGGAGCGTCCTCGAAGCGGACCCCCATGCCGTCATCGAGGGCATGGTCATCGCCGCCAAGGCTATCGGCTCCGGTCACGGCTATGTATATTGCCGCGCTGAATATCCCCTGGCTATCCATCGCTTGAATATCGCCATTGATCAGGCCAAGGACATGGGTCTCCTGGGCAGGAATATCTTGGGCACAGGCTTTGATTTTGACCTGGAGATCTATCAGGGGGCCGGAGCCTTTGTCTGCGGTGAAGAAACAGCTTTGATGACTTCCATCGAGGGAAAAAGAGGGATGCCTCGTCCCCGTCCGCCCTTCCCCGCCATCGCCGGCCTCTGGCAGCGGCCCTCCGTCCTCAATAACGTGGAAACCCTTGCCAACATCGGCCAGATCATCCTCCGGGGCGGCGCCTGGTATGCCAGCGTCGGTACGGAAAAAAGTAAAGGAACGAAGGTCTTCGCCCTCACCGGGGACGTCAACAACGTCGGTCTGGTGGAAGTTCCCATGGGAACCACCCTCGGAACCATCGTCTATGATATCGGCGGCGGCATCCCCAAAGGCAAGAAGTTCAAAGCCGCCCAGTTGGGCGGTCCCTCTGGAGGCATGATTCCCATCCAGCACCTCAATGCCCCTATCGACTATGAAAAGGTGGCGGAACTGGGCGCCATCATGGGGTCCGGCGGTATGATCGTCATGAACGAGGATTCCTGCGCCGTCGACATGGCGCGCTTCTTCATGGATTTCTGCCAGGACGAGTCCTGCGGCAAGTGTACGCCCTGCCGGGAAGGAACCAAGCGGATGCTCCAGATCCTGACGAACATTACTCAGGGTAAGGGCCAGGAAGGGGATATCGAACTACTGGAGGAGATGGCCCCCATCATCAAGGACGCCTCCCTCTGCGGCCTGGGCCAGACGGCGCCAAACCCGGTCCTCAGCACCATCCGTTATTTCCGAAAGGAATATGAGGATCACATCCGGAACCACCGTTGTAATGCTGCGGTCTGTACCGCCCTGTTCAAGTCCCCCTGTCAGCATACCTGTCCCATTGAAATGGACATTCCTTCCTATATCGCCCTGATCCGTGCCAACCGTATGGAAGACGCCTATAAGGTGCTGCTCCGCACCAATCCTTTCCCATCTGTCTGCGGGCGGGTCTGCGATCATAAATGCCAGACCAAATGCCGCCGGGGGAAGATGGATGAACCGATTGCCATCAAATTCCTCAAGCGTTTCATCACCGACAACGCCCCGCGGCCGAAGACCGAGCCG
>JALNVY010000167.1 GCA_023231165.1 Syntrophales bacterium
CGTCCGAGTCAGAATATCATCGATGAAATCAGAATTCTTGTTGCCCATGGTGTCAAAGAGGTGACCCTCTTGGGACAGAATGTGAATTCCTATGGCAAGGGATTGGCTGAGGGGCTTCGCTTTTCTGATCTGATCACAAAAATAGACGCGATCGACGGTCTAGAGAGAATAAGGTTTACCACGTCCCACCCCAAAGATCTTACTGAGGATTTGATCAATCGCTTCGGAAAACTGGGGAAGCTTTGCGAATATATTCATTTGCCTTTTCAGACCGGTTCTAATAGCATCCTCGGAAGGATGAATCGCGGCTATACCAGAGAAGATTACTTTGCCAAGGTGGAAAGCCTGAGGGAAACCTGTCCGGACATCGCTATCAGTTCAGACGCGATGGTGGGTTTTCCAGGGGAAACAATAGCTGATTTTGAAGCCACCCTGGAATTGATTGAGAAAATCCGGTTTGATAACCTTTTTTCGTTCAAGTATTCTGAACGTGAGGGAACAACTGCTGTTAGCCTTGATGAAAAAGTTCCCGAAAAGGAAAAAAACCGCCGTCTCGGTTTATTACAAGAACTTCAGGATCGCCATGCCCTGGAAATGAATAAGGCAATGGTTGGTAAGACTATTGGTGTCCTTGTAGAGGGAATCAGCAAGAACAGTTCCAGGGATATGATGGGAAGAACAAGAACGAACAAGGTCGTGAACTTCAGAGGCAAGGAGAATCTCCGTGGCAAAACCATTAATCTGCATATTACCGCAGGATATTTGCATTCACTGAGGGGAGAACTTTCTTGAGAAGGAGGATGGGATGTTGATTGAAATGAAGATCACCGGTCTGACGATAGATCCGATTACGAGCACTCCAATCGTCATTCTGAAGGACATTGAAGAGAAAAAAGCCATTCCCATCTGGATTGGTTTGTTTGAAGCCAGCGCCATAGCAACGCAGTTGGAAAAGATTTCCTTTTCCAGGCCTATGACCCATGATCTGATTAAAGAAATATTAAAAGTACTCGGCGTGGAAGTTGTGCGTGTGGAAATTCATGATCTGCGGAACAACACTTTTTTTGCAAATATGCATTTGCAGGGAGAAGGGAAGAGCTATATCGTAGATGCACGTCCCAGTGACGCCATTGCCATCGCCCTCAGGACAGACGCCCCGATATTTGTTGAAGAAAAGGTAATCGAAAAATCAAGAAACGTCGATATCAGCGCCAACATTGAGGACATGGAAAAACTGAAGGAAGATAAATTAAAGGATTTCCTCGAAAATTTATCTCCCGACGCCTTTGGTAAATACAAGATGTGATCGTTCATTTGATGAAATGATGGTAAAAATATCTACACTGGAAGACGCCATAAAGTCCTTTGGCTTTCATCTCGAGATGGAGCGAAATCTGTCCCCGCAGACTTGCAGGGCTTATCTTTCCGACCTAAGAGACTTCTCCGGCTTCATGGAAGGACAGCACCTTGACGGCATTTCCCGGGAAAAGAAGGATCTTGAGGATTTTGATCAGCTACATCTCCGTATTTATCTGGCAAACCTCTATAAGCGCAGACTCCAAAAAGCGTCCATAGCCCGCAAACTGGCGGCGATGAACACTTTTTTTCGCTATCTGATTCGAGAAGGAATCATCGGAGTGAATCCTCTGGCCGGTGTGTCGGCGCCGCGCAAGGATTTACTTATGCCCAGGCACTTGTCCGTTGATGAGGTCTTTGACCTGCTTGGGGATCGATTTGCGGACGATGTCAAGGGGATGCGGGCCAGGGCCATTTTGGAAATATTTTATTCCACGGGTATCCGCTTGAGTGAACTTACTGCGTTGAACAGGGAAGATGTCGATTTTGAGCAGGCACTGATCAGGGTATGCGGAAAAGGAAGGAAAGAAAGGATTGTCCCGGTCGGAATACCGGCGCTGAAGGCCTTGAAGGACTATCTGGAAAAAAGAGGCTCTTTGAAGGAAGACGGAGGTCCGGATGATAGAAAAGGACCACTTATCACCGGAAGAAATAATGAGCGGATCAATCCGCGGACTGTGGAACGAATAGTTGACAAATATATGCGGATGAGTGGTAACCAAAAAAAAATAAGTCCCCATGCCCTGAGGCATTCCTTCGCCACCCATCTGCTTGATGCTGGGGCCGATTTACGGAGCATTCAGGAGATGTTGGGGCATGAGAGTCTATCGACGACCCAGCGTTATACCTCGGTCAGCGTAGGTCGGCTCATGGAGATCTATGACAAATCACATCCCAAGGCGCGAGGAGGATCAAGCCAGGCATGAAAATAAGGGGAACAACAATTATAGCGATAAGGCACAACGGGAAAGTAACCGTTGCCGGAGACGGACAGGTGACCTTCGACGTTACCATTATGAAGCACGGGGCGCGCAAGGTTCGCCGTCTCTATCACGATAAGGTCATTGTCGGTTTTGCCGGAACAACGGCGGATGCTTTCACGCTCTTTGACCGTTTTGATCAGAAATTGGAACAGTACAACGGGAATCTCTTACGAGCCGCCGTTGAACTGACAAAAGACTGGCGAACCGATCGGGTGCTGCGTCATCTCGAAGCCTTGATGATTGCCGTCAGCAAGGATTACTTCCTGTTGATTTCCGGTAATGGTGATGTCATTGAATCGGACGATGAAGTCATGGCGATCGGTTCCGGCGGCCCATACGCACTGGCGGCCGCCCGTGCCCTGGTTCGTTTTTCCGATCTGTCGGCGACGGAAATCGCCCTGGAGTCCGTGAAGATCGCCTCGGAAATTTGCATTTATACAAATGACAATATTACTGTCGAAGAATTGGATATCAAAGATGATTGATGAACTACCAGCTTTAAAGATGGTGGAACGTGAAAAAAAGGGAACCATTAAAGCCCTGACGCCACGAGAAATTGTGGAAAAACTTGATCAGCATATCATCGGTCAGGGGGATGCAAAAAGAGCCGTGGCCATTGCCTTGCGCAACCGCTGGCGGCGACAGAACGTCTCCAAGGAACTTGGCGAAGAGATATCGCCAAAAAATATCATCATGATTGGGCCAACGGGAGTTGGGAAAACTGAAATTGCCCGCAGGCTTGCCAAGCTTGACAATTCTCCTTTTCTCAAGGTTGAGGCGTCCAAATTTACGGAAGTAGGCTATGTAGGCAGAGACGTGGAATCCATGATCCGCGACCTTGTAGAACTTGCCATTAACATGGCGAAGGCTGAAGAGCAGGAAAGCGTGGGCTCCAAAGCTGCGACTTTGGCAGAGGAGGCTTTGCTGGACGTTCTTTTACCACCCAAGCCGGTGGAGAGAACAGTCGGACAGATGCTGGAAGAAGAAAAAGAATTTGATGTGACAGAGGAAGATTTCTTAAAACAGCAGGATACGACCCGTGAAAAGTTGCGACGCCTTCTGCATGAAGGGAAACTTGATGGGCGTTACGTGGAAATAGAGGTATCGGAACAACGAAGCGGTCCTATGATAGAAATATTTTCTACGTCCGGCATCGAAGACATGGGGATGAATATTAAAGAGCTTTTCGGCAATATGTTTCCTCCCAAAAAGAAAAAAAACAGAGTCATGGTGCCGGAAGCTCTGGATATATTGGCACAGGAGCAAGCCCAACGTCTGGTGGATATGGAGAAGGTGACAAAAACGGCTATTTCCCGGGTAGAGCAATCAGGAATTATCTTCCTGGATGAGATCGACAAGATCGTAGGAAGCGATTCACCGCATGGTCCCGATGTTTCGCGAGAGGGTGTTCAACGGGATCTGCTACCCATTGTGGAGGGATCGACGGTTAATACCCGTCATGGAATGCTCAAAACAGATCATATCCTGTTTATCGCCGCCGGAGCCTTCACTGCCACAAAACCATCGGATCTCATCCCGGAACTACAGGGCCGTTTCCCGATCAGGGTCGAGCTGGATTCGCTCGGCAAAGAAGAGTTCGTCCGTATTCTCACAGAACCTCATAACGCCTTGATTAAACAATATATTGAAATGATGGCCACAGAAGGTTTAAAGGTGACCTTTACGGCGGAGGCGATTGCGGAAATCGCCGAAGTAGCTACCATCGTCAATGATAGAACAGAAAACATCGGCGCAAGAAGACTCTATACGATCATGGAAACCCTCTTAGAGGATATTTCTTTCGATGCCCCCGACATGAATGATAAAAACGTTGTCATCGACGCCCAGCAGGTACAGGAGAAGCTCGGCGACATCATCGAGGATGAAGACCTGAGCCGCTATATCCTATAAGACTATAATTTACCGAAGGGGACCAAATGGACAGTTTGAAAAAATGCATGGAAAGGGCAGATATCCTCATCGAAGCCCTTCCTTATATTCGCCGGTTTTACAATAAAATCATCGTGATCAAATACGGCGGTCACGCCATGGTGGATGATGAACTCAAGGACATGTTCGCCCGGGATGTGCTGTTGATGAAATATGTGGGCATTCATCCCGTAGTGGTTCATGGCGGGGGACCCCAGATCGGAGGCTATCTGAAAAAGCTGGGTAAAGAATCAAAATTTATCCAGGGGATGCGGGTAACGGATCAGGAAACTATGGACATTGTGGAAATGGTCCTGGTAGGCAAGGTAAACAAGGAAATCGTAGGATTGATCAACCAGCATGGAGGAAAGGCCGTAGGTTTGAGTGGTAAGGACGGCAGTCTCATCCGGGCGGAGAAGTATCTTTTAAGTGCCGAAAAGGCCAAGGATACCCCACCCGAAATTATTGATCTCGGTCTGGTTGGTAAGGTGAAAGAGATTAACGCTTCCCTCATAGCCTCGCTGGTTAAAGACGGCTTTATCCCCGTTATTGCCCCGACTGGTCATGGTGATCAGGGCGAAACCTTCAATATCAATGCGGATATCGTTGCCGGTGCTGTGGCAGCTGCTCTCCAGGCCGAAAAGCTAGTGCTCCTGACGGATGTGGAAGGTGTCCTTGATTCCGAAAAGAAGCTTATCAATACCATGAGTAACGCCGAGGCGCTGGCGATGATTAATGATGGGGTAATCTACGGCGGGATGTTTCCAAAGGTCAAATGCTGCCTCAAGGCGCTGCGGGGTGGCGTGAAAAAGTCTCACATCATCGACGGCCGTCTGAAACATGCGATTCTGCTGGAGATGTTCACAGATCGCGGGATCGGCACAGAGATTACTATTTGAATACATCAACTATTACTTAAAGGAAGCATTATATATTATCATGAATAAAGAAGAATGGATATCTATTTCAGATCATTATCTTATGGGGACCTATAAGCGATTTCCCGTGGTTTTCACCAGGGGAAAAGGGATGAAGCTCTGGGATACCGAGGGCAGGGAGTATCTGGATTTCGTCGCCGGTATCGCTGTCTGCAGCCTTGGCCATGCCCATCCTGCGGTCAGCAACGCCATAAAAGACCAGGCGGATAA
>JALNVY010000168.1 GCA_023231165.1 Syntrophales bacterium
GGAAACGACGGAGGATTCATCAGGCGCCACAGCAACCTCGATCCGGGTGCCCAGCGTCAGGTCGTCGGACATTTTTGCCGAGCCGATAAGGCGGACCCGGCTGTTGCTGGCGTCATTGTCAACCGGGTAAACATTCGTGCTGTAGCCATCGTTGGTGATGTTGACAGCCCGGTCTACCTGGCCGGAGATGGAAAGCTTGATCCGGTCGTTACCGGAGGTGATGGTTGCCGGTGGTGCGGTTTGCGGGGCGGCAGCGGCAACGGTCGGCTGAGGGGCAGGGGGCTGTTTTATGTCGTCAACCTGCTTTTGCAGTGATTTAAGCATCTCCGACTGTGCTTGAAGCTGCTGGGCCTGCTTGCTGAGTTGCTCCTGCTGCTGCTGGATGGTCTCCTGAAGCTGTTGCAGCAGCTTTGGGTCAACCACAACAGGTTGGGCATTGATGGTCGCCGGTAAAAATAGTATGAGCGCTGCTCCGATTGCCAGATAAAAATTACCCATGAAAACCTTCCTTTCCAGCAAGGTTTCTTGATAACAAATTGTATTGTGAGGTGGGAGTATAAGAAGAACTGTCTTGTATGTCAATGAGATATTGGCGGGTTCACACATAAAAACGGGCTTTTTGAGCACAATTCACACATACCTCTCCTCGTTGCCTATGAACATGTATCCTAATGGAAAGCATGCAATGGTTTGGCAGGTTATTTTCCGACCAAAGGAGGCATTTGTATCTTCACTTGTTTGTCACAGTCAAGCATAACATATATTTTTGTGGACACCCAAGTTTGCAGATGGTATTAAATATTACTCTTACAGAGATTGAAGGCAATAAAGGGACGCTTTGCGACACAGATGCGGTGGATGCTTGCCTGAGATTATTCCGGGAAAAATATTTTCAACTTTACATCATGGTCATGCAGTTAATCCTATTCAATATCGGCTTGATCTCCCTCCTGAGCCAGGTTATTCTCCTCCGGGAGCTTTCCGTAGCCTTCTATGGCGTGGAGTTGATTTATCTTTTCGCGCTGGGCGTATGGCTTTTCTTCACTGCCGCCGGGGCCATGATCAGCCGCTATCGCGTAGCCACGGCTGGAACCATGACCTTCGCTTTTCTCTGTCTTGCCATCCTCCTCCCTCTGGACGTCCTCTTCATCCGTGGTAGTCGGCTTTTATTTGCAGGCGTTCCCGGGGCTTATCTGCCATTTTATCAACAACTACTCGTCCCGGTGCTGGCTCTTTTTCCCATCGGATTGCTCACGGGTTTTCTTTTTCCTCTGGCCGCTACGATTTTTATCCACGAAAAACCTGATAGTAAGCGGACCCTGGCCGGAGCATACGGCATCGAAAGCCTCGGCGCCCTGGCTGGGGGAATCCTTTCCACCCTCTTTCTGAAATTTGACATCCCGGTTTTAGCCGCGACCTTGCTCGGTAGTATTTTTATCGCCTTGACCCCTTTGATCTCCCTGAAGAAAACAGATAAGGCCTGGTTGCTGGCCACTATCATAGCAGTCTGCTGCCTTGTCGCCCTTAACTGGACGTCCTGGCTGGATCGGAAGACGATCGGATGGAATCACCCCCATCTAATGGAAAGTCAGGATACAGCGTACGGGAGGATTACCGTTACCGGTCTGTCCGGCCAGGCGGCGGTCTTTGAAAACAACGTTTTGTCTTTTGAAACGGAAGGCACGGAAGGAGAAACCTTTGCCCACCTGACTGCTCTGCAACACCCCCATCCCCGTCAGGTTTTGTTGCTGGGCGGGGGAATGGAGGGGCTGGTGGAAGCGCTCCGGCAACATCCGGTAGAGAAGATAGATGTGGTGGAACTCAACTCAAGAATGGTCGAGATGGTTTCACGGCATATGCCCCTGCAGAGACAAAGCACCCTGAACACCCCGCCGGTCCGTTTGATTTTTGCCGATCCCCGTGATTTTTTACGTCACAGCGACGCCTATGATCTGATCCTCGTCGCCATGCCGGACCCGGCGTCGGGACAGACCAACCGCTTCTATACCCGGGAGTTTTTCCAGGCCTGCGCTGCTCGGCTCCGTCCCGGTGGCGTCATCGGATTGCGACTCCGCTCGGCCGAAAACATCTGGCCCCCGCCCCTGATGTACCGCATGGCCAGCATCAACGAGGCGTTAAAATCAGTTTTCCCCCACGTCCTCTTTCTGCCGGGAACAACAAATATTGTCACCGCTGCTGCAACTCCCCTGGCCGAAGACGCAGCGCCGCTCATCGAGCGCTGGCAGTCCCGTCAGATTTCCGCCCGCCTGGTGAGGCCGCCGTTTATCACCTATCTCTTTACCAACGACCGGTTTCAGGAGATCAGGAATATCCTGCAGACAACTGCTATTTCCGCCAACAGCGATATCCGGCCCGTCTGTTACCGGTATACGCTCCAGATCTGGTTGTCCAAGTTTTTCCCCCGGGCTTCTTTCCATGACGTCACCCTGCCCCTGCCTGCCGTCCTGTTTTCCCTGGCAGTCATGGCCGGGGCTTTCTTCCTGGCCCGCTCCCACCCGTCTATCAGTCGAATATTTCCTGGCAAGCGGGTATTACTGGCGGGCATGGCCGGCTTTTGCGGGATGATCCTTCAGAATGTCCTGCTTCTTCATTACCAGGTCAAAGACGGCGCCCTTTATCAGGACATCGGCCTGCTGATCGCGTGCTTCATGGCCGGAATGGCCTTGGGTGCCATTTTTCTGCCACGCCGCCTTTCCCTTCCTGATCGGCGCTGGGGCGGGGGACTGTTGGGGGGATTTTTCGCTCTGACAATACTTATCTACTTTGTCCTCATCCGGGATGGCGGCGCCGGCTTGCTTTTCATGGCCTGCCTCCTAGCTTTTTCCGGTTTTTTTGTTGGCGGCCTCTTTGCCTACGCCACCCTTACCAACGCCACAGACAGTTATCCCCTAATCTCTCCGCTCTACGCTGCCGATCTTATCGGTGGCGGATCAGGAGCGCTCCTGGGGGGACTGCTCCTGATTCCGGCAGCGGGACTCGATATTCCCGTCCAGATTGTCAGTGCACTGATTCTCTTGTCTTTTCTTGTTGTCTGACGGCTTCGTTATTTAAAGGATCTTTCAAACAGATCGGCGATGGCTTTTTTTCCGTTTTCCTTGAGGAACCGGGTGCCGGTGCCGGTGAAATGCTTTTGAGTGATGATCGGTGCTGCTGACGGTTTCCAAAGTTCTTTTCCCCATATGAACCAAGCGTTTTGCTCCTGGTCGAAAACATAGAGATGCTTATTGCAGAACTTGGCATACTCCGCACCCCATCCGGTTCCGCCCTTGATCGTATCGTCCGCCATGATCTGACCAATGACAAAAACCTCCTGACCACCGGTGACCTGCCAGCAGATGCTCTGCAACACCTTTCGAAAGATGGGGGCAGTTGAGTAGTTGCGGTGCATGAGTTTGGATACGTAAGTCATACTCACATCTTTGCGTTCCAACTCCTCAGTGGTCAATATCCTAATCCCACGGACGCGCTCCATCTGATGACCTTCGAAGCCGTAGTTTACCTCCTGGACGCCATGCCTCTCCGCCCCGCAACCGAACTCGGCTTCCGCCCCATTGGCGCCACCGCTATAAAGAATACATTCTTTTGGATTCATAATTGTTCTCCTTATTTTCTTGAGACAGGAATATAAGAAAAGTCCTGTGGTGTCAAATGAAAATCAGTTTAGTTTCCAAGATCTTGAAAAGGACTCCCGGCAATAACAAAAACCCTTGATCTTTACGCTCGTTTCATGACAACTGTTTTTATGGGTGATGATTATGCATGAGCTAAATGAATGGGTAAAAATATGTAGCGTTTCGGGAATGACCATGGCAAAGATCATCACGGGAAGGCTGGAGTCAGAGGACATTCCCACCCGCTTGCTCTACGAGGCTGCGGGACCGATCTATGCAATTACGGTGGACGGCCTGGGAGAGGTCCGGATCCTCGTCCCCGCTCCGGAGCAGGAAAGGGCCAGGGCGATTCTTTCTCAAACCTATGAGGATGGGGAACTCGACTGGGAAAAAGGGATGCCTGAGCCTCCCCTTGAAGGGGAGGAATAATGAATGTCTTGAAGGAACAAGGCTGCTGTGTTTCTGCCCGTCACCCCTGAGGAAGTCCGCGCCCGCGGCTGGACGCGGCTCGACGTGATCCTGATCACTGGAGACGCCTACATAGACAGCCCCTATGTAGGCGTCTCCGTCATCGGCCAGCGTCTCCTTGCCGCCGGCTACCGGGTGGGAATCATTCCCCAGCCGGACATTGCCTCCGGTGCGGACATCACCCGCCTCGGAGAACCGGAACTCTTCTGGGGCGTTACCGGCGGCTGCATCGACTCCCTGATCGCCAACCGCACCGCTTCCGGGAAGAAGCGCCAAGGGGACGATTTTACCGCCGGGGGGATCAACAACCGCCGCCCCGATCGTGCGGTGATCGCCTATGCCAACCTGATCCGGCGCCACTTTCGTAGGACGAAGCCCATTGTCCTGGGCGGAATTGAAGCGAGCCTCCGGCGTATCGCCCATTATGACTTCTGGTCAAACAGGGTGAGACGATCCATTCTGATGGACGCGAAGGCAGATCTGATCGTTTACGGCATGGGTGAAACGACGGTGCTGGAGCTTGCCCACCGGCTTCGCGACGGACGCAAGTTCTGGGACTTGAGGGGCATTTGTTACGCCGCAGCAGAGATAAAACCGGGTTTTCTGGAACTTCCCTCCTGGGAAGAGGCGGCAGCAGACCCGGCCGCCCTGGAAAAGATGTTTCTTGCCTTCTACCGGAACCAGGATTCCCGCACGGCATCGGGACTCTGCCAGAAGCAGGACACCCGCTGGCTTATCCACACCCCCCCCGCCCTGCCCCTCACCGAGGCGGAGATGGACGAGGTTTATGACATGAACTTCGAAAGGGCGGTCCATCCCTGCCACCACCAGGAGGGCGAGGTCCGGGCGCTGGAAACGATCCGTTTTTCCATCCCCACCCATCGGGGCTGTTACGGAGAGTGTCACTTCTGTGCCATCGCCGTTCACGAGGGGCGAACGGTCAGCTCCCGCAGTGAGGCGTCCATTCTCCGGGAGGCGGCGGTGATCGCCTCCCTCCCCGGTTTTAAGGGGTACATCCTCGATGTGGGGGGACCTACGGCGAACATGTACGGATTTGAATGTAAGAAGAAGCTCGCTCACGGCGCCTGCCCGGATCGTGGCTGTCTCTATCCCACCGTCTGCGAAAACCTGCGTCCCGATCATGGCCCCCAGATCTCGCTTCTTGGGAAGCTCAGGGAGATTCCCAGTGTCAAGCAGGCCATCGTTGCCTCGGGAATCCGTTACGACCTCCTCCTCGCCGACCGGAAGCACGGCATTCCCTACCTCCGCAATGTCGTGCGGCGCCACATTTCCGGACAGATGAAGATCGCC
>JALNVY010000169.1 GCA_023231165.1 Syntrophales bacterium
AACTATCGGTCTTGCCTTTTTCAGTCTTTTTTTTATTTGTGCCTGCACCGGTACCAGATCGGCCGATATGGGCGCTCAGGACAGCCGCCTCCGTCCCTGCCCGGATCGCCCCAACTGTGTCTCCTCCCAAAGCGCAGATCCACGGCACGCTATCCGTCCGCTGTCCTATCAGGGAACCCGGTCTGACGCCAATGAGCGCCTGCTGAAGCTGCTTGGATCCATGCCCAGAGTTCAGGTGGTAACCGCCACGCCGGATTATATCCATGCCAAGTTCGCATCCCGGGTTTTCCGTTTCGTGGATGACGTGGAATTTGTCTTCGACGGCGCCGACAAAAACATCCAGGTCCGTTCCGCCGCCCGTCTGGGCTACTCCGATTTCGGCGTCAACCGCAAGCGCGTCGAAACCATCAGGGATGCCTTTGAAAAGGTTCAATGAAATGTACCAACAGGGATGCAATCATTTTTTCTCGCGAGCAAAGAAAATTCATGGGCCTACATAATAACGGCCCCTCAACTCGGATAAATGGTAATGACTGATATGAGTACCGACACACCCGTATACGCTCATCCCGCCAACCTCCGGGGTTATGAACTTCTCGATGATCCGCTATATAACAAGGGAACGGCCTTCACCGATAAGGAGCGCGACAACATGGGCCTGTGCGGCCTCCTGCCGCCCCATGTTGATTCGATTCAGGAACAACTGGCCCGCGCCTATGACGCATTTCAGGACATGGAGACTGACCTCCACAAACACATCAACCTGCGCCAGCTCCAGGATACCAACGAAGTGCTTTTCTACCGGCTCCTCGCCGAGCACATCGAGGAGATGTTGCCTATTGTCTATACCCCGACGGTCGGCCTGGGCTGCCAGCTCTTCAGCCACATCTACCGTCGGCCGCGGGGACTGTTCATTTCCTACCCCAACCGCGACCGCATCCGCCAGATTCTTGCCAACCGCCCGCACCACGATGTGGATGTGATCGTCGTCACGGACGGTGAGCGCATTCTTGGCATCGGCGACCAGGGAGTCGGCGGCATGGGCATCCCCATCGGCAAACTCTCACTCTACACGCTCATCGGCGGCATCCATCCCAGCCGCACCCTGCCCATCATCCTCGATGTCGGCACCAACAACCAGGAGCGCCTCAACGATCCCATGTACATGGGCTGGCGCCACAAGCGTATCACGGGTGACGAATATTACAATTTCATTGACCGGTTTGTGGAGGCAGTAGGGGCCGACCTGCCCTCGGTGTGCCTGCAGTGGGAAGACTTCGCCATGCTGCACGCGCGCCCCATCCTGCAAAAGTACCGTGACAAATTGCTGACCTTCAATGACGATATCCAGGGCACCGCCGCCGTCGTGCTCGGCGCGATCATAGGCGCGTTCAATGTCACCGGCCAGTCATTCAAGGACCAGCAGATCGTATTCCTCGGTGCGGGTTCGGCAGGCATTGGCGTAGCCGACTACCTGCGTGCGGCGCTGGTAAAGCACGGCCTAAGCGAGGACGAGGCAAGGGCGCGCTTCTTCATCATCAACAAGGGCGGCCTGCTGCACAGCAAACGCAAGGATCTCGTGCCCGAACAGGCCGTCTACGCCCAGCCCTGGGAAAAGATCTCCGGCTGGCCCAAGACCGTGAACGGCACTATCGGCCTGGCCGACGTCATCAGCCAGATCAAGGCCACCTTGCTCATCGGCCTGTCCACCGTCGCCGGAGCATTCAGCGAACCCATCATCCGCACCATGGCCGCCAACGTGGATCGCCCCATTATTTTTCCGCTGTCGAATCCCACCAACAGCTCCGAGGCGAAGGCAGAGGACCTCATGCGCTGGACCGACGGCAGAGCGCTGGTTGCCAGCGGTTCTCCCTTCGCCCCCGTCGAATGCAACGGACGGAAAATTCCCATCGCCCAGTGCAACAACGTCTACATTTTCCCTGCCATCGGCCTGGCCCTGTCCGCCTGCCAGGCCACACGCGTAACGGACGCCATGATGATCGCCTCTGCCCAGGAACTCGGGAAAAATTCCCCGGCCATCAATGATCCCAACGGTTCGCTCCTTCCCGCCCTCAAGGATGTGCGAGAGGTCGCGGCGAAAATCGCCGTGGCCGTCGGCATGCAGGCCATCAAGAACGGTGTGGCTCCGCAGGCTTCCGAGGACGAACTCCACCGACGCGTCGCCCGGCTACAGTGGAAGCCGGAATATCCGGTTTATTGAAAACAAGTCGACAATAATCAGCCAGGCCCGACGGTGATGAGCTTAAAGCTTGATTATAGTTCTAAGTTGTAGCGGAAATCGGTCATAAATATTTCGCTTGGCGATCCCTAAATTTCAATTTGCTCGAGGATGGACAAGGCCACTTCTTTGGCCGTTGGCCCCACATCCAGGGTAGGGCCAACGCAGGAGGGACACCCATGGGAACAGGGGCAACTGCGCAGCAACTGCCGGACACCGTGGAGAAGCTCCAGGTGCTGTTCGTAGAGGAGGGCAGAAAACCCGATGCCTCCCGGATAAGCGTCAAAGAGAAAGATAGTTGGGTCAAAGGCGTCGATCCGTGAGTTCTCCCCGGCGGCGTCATAATTAGTGATGGCCCGCGGTTCCTTCCCTTTTTTTACAAACCACTCCCCGCTCTTGTCGCCAATGGCACGATCGAGGTCATGGAGATCGGCCATGAGCCGCATGGCGGCCAGATGGTGGAGGCTGTAGGCCAGTCCCGAAAGGCCGTCGATGATTTCGGCCTGGTTGTAGGAAAGGGTGGCCAGGAGGTCTTTGGGGATCGTCAGCCAGTAACTGGTGGTGTGCATGTCCTTCTCGGGGAGGGAGACGTCGCCGTAGCCGAGATTTTCCGCCGTATAGAACCTGATCTTCTTGAATCCCACCACCTTGCGGACGACCTGCACCTCCCCGTGCTCAACAATGACCTGATGGAACCGCTTGCTGTCGAAGGAGTCGATCACCCGGACATTCGTGTAGGTCATGGCATCGGTATAATAACCGACCTCGACGCGATGCACATAGGCCGTCTTTCTTTCCAGATCGAGCTTATCCACATGGTACTGCTGGGATTCGACCATGTAGATGGCGTCGTCGTGGACGGTGGTAAAGGCGCTGTCCCAGTCTACCTCGGCAATGACCCGGTGCTGGCCCGCATCCGAGGTATCGACGACAACGACATTTTCCGGGTTGATGCTGCGCAGGCTGACCTCGTCGGCGGGATAGCTTTCCGCCATCCAGTGCCAACGCCCCTCGACCTGATGGAGGACTCCCTTCTCCTCGAGATAGCCGAGGAGTTCTTCCAGGTTTTCCTTGCCGAAGCGTTCCCCTTTCTCAAAGGGCAGCTCAAAGGCCGCGCTCTTGAGATGGTGCAGCAGGATGAGGAGGTTATCCGGGTTGATCCGGCAGTGCTCCGGGGAGCGGGAAAAGAAATAGTCGGGGTGCTCGACGATGAACTGGTCCATGGGGCTGCTGCGGGCAATAAGGAGGGCCAGGCTGTGACCCATCCGGCGTCCGGCCCGGCCTGCCTGCTGCCAGGTGCTGGCGATGGAACCGGGATAACCGCACAGGATACAGGCCTCCAGATCGCCGATATCTATGCCCAATTCGAGGGCGTTGGTAGTAACGACGCCCATGACCTTCCGCTTCCTGAGTCCCTCTTCAATCTCCCGGCGGAGCAGGGGCAGATAGCCGCCCCGGTAGCCGGTTACCGACCGGGGATCAACGGGCTTGCCCCGGTTAAATTGATCTTTGAGATATTTCGTGAGCACCTCGACGTTCAGACGGCTTGTGGCAAAAATGATGGTCTGGATATCGTTTTCGATGAGTTCCGCCGCGATCCTGCGGGCCGGGGTTAGTGCGGACTGCCGAATGCCTAGTTCCCGGTTGACGATCGGCGGATTATACAGAATAAATGTCTTCGCCGCCGTGGGGGCGCCGCTGTCGTCGATGAGCGTCATGGGCCGCTCCAGAAGCGCCTCGGCATGTTCACGGGGATTGGCCACCGTAGCGGAACAGCAGATGAAAACGGGGTCCTGTCCGTAAAAACGGCAAATCCGGACGAGACGCCGAAGGACATTGGTCAGATGGGACCCGAAGATGCCCCGGTAGACATGGAGTTCATCGATAACGACATATTTTAAATTAGCGAATAATTTCTGCCACTTAGTATGATGGGGGAGGATGCCGGCGTGAAGCATATCGGGATTGGTGACGACGACATGGCCCTGCCGCCGGATGGCCTGGCGGGCGTCGTCGGGGGTGTCGCCGTCGTAGGTATAGGTCTTGATGTCCGCCTTCAGCTCCCCGATGAGACCATGGACCTCGTGCATCTGATCCTGGGCCAGGGCCTTGGTGGGAAAGAGATAGAGGGCCCTGGTTTCCGGCTCTTCAAGAATACGCTGCAATACCGGCAGGTTATAACAGAGAGTCTTGCCGCTGGCCGTGGGCGTCATTAACACTACATCCCGACCCGCCCGGACCAGCTCGACGGCCTGCCCCTGGTGGCTGTAAAGCTGGCCGATTCCCTGCCGCTCAAGAACAGCACCCAGGCGGGGATGAAGCCAATCGGGAAAGGGGGTGAAGCGGCCTTCCCGGGGGGGGATTTTTTTCAGGGCCCGGACGTTTTCCAGAAAGCGCTTATCCTTCTCCAATCTCTCAAGCAATTCCTTCAGGGTCAGTTTCGCCATGGCTTGATCTCCTGTATCATAATTGTTTTTACATCTATCATGGGGACAAATGTGATGTCAAAATTGTTTCGTTTAGCGGCATGAAAATTGTCGTATTCACGGGTTTAACTTTCTGATATGTCATTTTGCATGAACCTCCTGATCCGACTTATGGAAACCAGCAAGTTTCACTACCTCCTCGTTTCCCTCGCGTTGATGATTGTCGCTTATCCCTTTATCGAAGGAGGAGGGTTCGCCGAACACCTGTTTTTGATCATTATCCTGGCCATCTTTTTCTCCAGTCTCTACATGTTCCACCACAGCCCCCGCCTGCGCCTGTTCGCCTATATCAACGGCGGCTTGATGCTTCTTTTAGGTGTACTCTCCGGTTTCATGCCCATGATTCCTCAAGTACTACAGATCATATATGCGTTGTCCACTTTAAATTTCTTTATTTTCCTCGCAATGGCGATCATCGCCGATTTTTTGCACACCAAGGAGGTAACAGCGGACACCATCAGCGGGGCTGCCTGTGTGTATCTCCTCATCGGGATTACCTGGAGCCTGGCCTACGCCCTTCTGGAATATATTGCTCCCGGCTCTTTCCACTTTTCCATGCCGATAAAAACAATCCGTTTGACGAATACTTCATCTTTCTCCTATTTCAGTTTCGTCACCCTCACCACCGTCGGTTTTGGCGATATTACCCCGGTAAGTAAAGGGGC
>JALNVY010000170.1 GCA_023231165.1 Syntrophales bacterium
TGGCAACAAAAGTGATGTTGGGGAAATCGCTGCAAGAGCTGGGCTTTACAAAAACCATCCGGCCAAAGCATATCGCCGTCAAAGAAGCCGTTTTCCCCTTCAATCGCTTCCCCAACGTCGATGTCCTGCTGGGTCCGGAGATGAAATCCACCGGGGAGGTCATGGGTATAGACACCTCTTTCGGCATGGCCTACGCCAAATCCCAACTCGCCGCCGGATTCCAGCTTCCTCTGGCAGGACAGGTCTATATCAGCGTCCACGATATTCATAAGGAACGGACCGTCCCCATCGCCCGGGCTTTCCGGGAAATGGGGTTTCAACTCCTCGGCACCAGGGGCACCGCTGCCTTCCTCAATAATTGCGGAGTTGCGATCAAGGCCATCCATAAACTTTCCGAAGGCCGTCCCCACGTCCTCGACTATATCAAGAACGGGGAAATCCAGTTGATGATCAATACCAGCGTAGGACGGAAATCTTCCTACGACGGCTACAATATCCGGCGGGGCGCCCTGATCTATAACGTGCCTTACACTACCACCCTCGCCGGAGCCAAGGCCATGAGCGAAGCCATTGACGCCCTGAAAAAACAGGACTGGCAAGTGACGGCCCTTCAGGATTATTTTATAGGTGATAAGGGGTGATAATTAACAACATGGAAAATTATGAGACAGGCAGACCTCGGGAGGAATGTGGCGTTTTTGCCGTTTACGGGCATCCGGAAGCGGCCCGGCTGACCTTTTTTGGCCTCTTTGCCCTTCAGCATCGCGGGCAGGAAAGCGCAGGGATCGTTTCGGCGGATGGTTGCGATATCTGGTCCCACAAAGCGATGGGGCTCGTCTCCGAGGTTTTCCGGGAAGATAACCTGGCCAAACTCAAGGGCCATCTGGCCATCGGTCATGTCCGTTACTCTACAACCGGGTCGTCGGTGCTCGCCAACGCTCAGCCCTTCATCGCCCACCACGGCGAGGAATATTACGCCATCGGTCACAACGGCAACCTGACCAATACCCAGTATCTGCGCTCTACCCTGGAGGCGCGGGGCTCCATTTTCCAATCCACCATGGACACCGAGGTGATCATCCATCTCATGGCCGCTCATTTAAAGGATGGGTTCGAGGAGGCCCTCGTCAGCGCCCTGTCTCAAATAGAAGGGGCCTACAGCCTCGTCATGATGACCCGCAACCGGATCATCGCGGCCCGGGATCCCCGTGGTTTCAGGCCCCTATGCCTGGGGCAGATCAACGGCGGCTGGGTGGTTGCATCTGAAAGCTGCGCCTTTGACCTCGTGGGGGCGACCTACATCCGGGATATCATACCCGGTGAAATCGTGATCATCGATGACACCGGCGTCCGCAGCCTTACCCCCTTTCCGGAAATCAAACACGCCCACTGTATCTTCGAGTTGATCTACTTTGCCCGGCCGGATAGTCAGATCTTCGGCCAGAACGTGTATCTTTGCCGGAAGCGCCTCGGCCATCGTCTGGCAAAGGAGTACCAGCCTGACGTCGATCTGGTCATGCCTTTCCCCGATTCCGGCAATTACGCCGCTCTGGGTTATGCCGAGGAGAGCGGTATTCCCTTTGAGATGGGAATGATCAGGAATCATTATGTGGGGAGGACCTTTATTCAACCCACCCAACCGGTTCGTGATTTCGGCGTCCGGGTAAAGCTCAATCCGGTCCGGCCCCTCCTGGAGGGTAAAAGGGTCCTCATCGTGGAAGATTCCATCATCCGCGGCACCACAAGCCGTAACCGCGTTCGTAACCTTAGGAACAACGGGGTTAAAGAAATCCACATGGTCATCAGTTGTCCCCCCACCCGTCATCCCTGCCCCTACGGCATCGATTTCTCCGCAAAAGGAGAGCTGATCGCCGCCCAGAAGGGGGAAGTGGAGGCGATCGGCAAATTCATCGGCCTCGACTCCCTGTACTATCTATCCCTGGAAGGAATGGTGGAAGCAACGAGAATAAATCATGAATCGTTCTGTCTGGCCTGCTATACGGGCCAGTATCCCCTGCCGCCAACCGAGACGATGGGGAAACACTGTTTCGAGCCTTGATGGGATTTTAAATTGTCCGTTCCTTTTCTCTCAAGGGGCGACACTGTAGAAGATCAGCCCTGCGGCTCTTTCTTCGCGGAGCAGCCCTTCCTGGATCAATTCGATGAGATGGACATAGGTTTCATTCAGGGCAAGGAACTGATCGAACTCGGGTAAATCTACCCCGAAAATATCCTGAGAAACGACAAAGGCCGTCTTTGTTCCCCTTTGAACGGATTCATAAGTAAGTCTTTTCCTGGTCCGGTGATGATCATATATCGCTTCGATTCTCCCTTTGAGATCACTGAACGGCTGTCCGTGGGCCGGATAAACCTTTTCTACGGGCAAAGCTTCCATCAGGGCCAGCGAATCGAGATAACTACGTAGGGGACGAAACTCCGGGGCAAACAAATCAGGGCTGAGATTGGGAGTAATCTCCGGCAGGACATGATCGCCGGACAACAGGATGCGCTCCTGAGGAAAATAGAAGGATACATGGTCATGGGTATGTCCAGGTGTCGGCATCACCTGCATTTCTTTCCCCCCGACGATAACCCTATGTTCGGGGAGGTAAAATTCATCGATGGTAAAAGAGCTGCCCGCTTTCTTGAAGGTCAGTAACAATCCGGAGATAAAATCAATTGCCTTTTCCGGAAGCCCATGAATCAGGCTAAAGTCTTTGATCCGGTCCACAAACAGAAACTCCTCGTCGTCCCTCCTCAGGATAAAAGGCCGGCTCTGCTCGGACATGTGGATTCTGGCGCCGGAGATATTCTGAAGCCGGCCGGCCATGCCGCAATGATCAATGTGATAGTGGGTAATGAAGACCCGCTTGATGTCGTGGATGGTTTTACCGATCTTCTGCAGAGATTCTTCGAGACGGACGAATGTCTCGGGGGTGTTGAGTCCGGTGTCGAGCAGCGTGATGCCTTCGTTATCAACAGCGACGAAGGCATGAACGTGCATCAGCCGAAACGGCATGGGCAGGGTGAGCATATAAAGATTATCTGTAATTTCTTCCAGCATGGCCATCCCTCTTGATTATATTTGTGGCCTGATCATAAAGTCTGGTTGATAAATGTCAAGACGATTTTTCCTATGCTACATGATAGTTTGTCAATTTACCCTTTCCTTCTTTCAATCGTCATGGTATCGGGTTGAAAACTTGGCAAAGAGCCACTGGAAGGCTTACAATGGCCGTCGCAGAACCATGAAGATAAAGGACCTTCTCATCTCCATCTACTGCTCCTGTCTGCTTACCCTCGTCGTGGGTTGCAGCCAGGAGAATCTCATCTTCTTTCCCGAGATTCTGCCACCGGACAACAAATATGCCTTCTCTGAGCCCTTCGAAGAATTGACTTTGCCCGTCGCGGGGGCTACCCTTAACGCCGTCCTCTTCAAGGTCGCAAACGCCAAAGGAGTCATTCTCTATTTCCACGGCAACGCCGGGAGCCTGCGGACCTGGGGAGATGTGGCCAGGGATTTTACCTCCCGTGGCTATGATATCCTGATTCCCGACTACCGGGGTTTTGGCAAGAGCACCGGAAGCATCGCCGGTGAAAAGCAGATGCTGGCGGACGGGCTGGCGGTCTACGGCTACTTGAAAAAGTACTATCCGGAAAACCGGATTATCCTGTACGGCAGATCGATCGGAACGGGGGTGGCGACATTCGCTGCCAGATCAGGCAAGCCAAGGATGCTCATTCTGGAGTCGCCCTATTTGAGCCTCACCGATCTGGCCTCCTATCACTACCCTTTTCTTCCCAAATCGCTAATTTCCCTCTTCCTGAAATATCCCTTCCGAACGGATCTTTGGATTCCGGAGGTTGCCTGTCCCATTTATCTGATCCACGGAACCAGGGACGACATCATCCCCTTTGACGCCAGTTCCAGACTAGAGCTATTGATCAAATCGCCCCACAAGTTGATCCGAATCGAAGGGGGCGGGCACAATAATCTCAGCGACTATGGCGCCTATGACCGGGAACTCGCCCTTATCCTTGGCGGCCATCAGCCGCAATGATAACTACCTGATATTATTTAAAGCCTGTTTTGAGGAGAGTTATACTATTCTTCGATCGGAATGATCCGCACCCGCGCCATACCCTTGCCAAGAAATCCAAGTTGACGCGCCGCCGCCTGCGATAAATCGATGAATTCAAAACTGTGCTTGCGGCAACGATCATTAACGGTCACCACTACCGATCTGTCATTGGTGAGGTTCACTACTTTAAGCTTGGTCCCGAGGGGGAGGGTTGGATGGGCCGCTGTCAGCTTCCGAGGGTTGTAGCGCGCCCCGGAACTGGTTCTTTTTTTGTTGTAGCGCTTGGCGTAATAGTAAGCTTTGCCCTCTATGCCTTCCGGTTCTTCCACGACGGCAGAACTTTTTTGCTCTTTTATGATTGTTTCCGGTTCGGGAGTAGTTTCTGCCTGAAGGGGAGTCATGGCGATAAGAAGACAAAGCTGAAAGACAGTAACCACGGTCATTATTATTCTCTTCCGACTCTCGAAACGCATACCTAAATCCTTTGTTAGATCTTTGTGAAAAAATGGAACGGCTCCATTTACGGGTAGTTTTTTACGTCAATCCTCTCGTTCCGTCAACCACAAATGTAACTCTATAGATGTAACTGTCCAATTTTATTGCCTTGAATGATTTCCCTTGACACAGGGATGCCTTTCCTTGTACTCCCCGCACGGAGAGGACTGCTTCCCTTTCTCACATCCTGAGGGGCGCAGGCAAAACATGAGACGAACAATTTTCGACACACCTGTCCTTACTCAGATCCTCCATTTTCTGGCCATATCCTATCTATGGATTTTTAGGTGGAAAAAGGAAGGTCAGGTCCCGGATGTCCCCAAGTTTGTCATGATCGCCGCACCCCATACCTCCAACTGGGATCTTCCCCTCACCCTGATCTTATCCCTTGCCTTCCGAATGAAGGTCTTCTGGCTGGGAAAGCACACCATCTTCCGCCCTCCCTTCGGCAGCCTCTTCAAATGGCTGGGGGGCATCCCCGTCGACCGTCGCCAAGCGAACGATCTCGTAACGCAATGCGTCCAGACGTTCAAAAACAGCGTCAGAATGATCATGATTATTCCCCCGGAGGGGACGCGTTCAAAGGTGCGGTACTGGAAGACCGGATTCTATTATATCGCCCATGGGGCCGGCGTTCCCATTGCCCTCGGTTATATTGACTACAAGCTGAAGGCCGGAGGAATCGGGCCAGCCGTGGTCACGACAGGAAATATCGGAGAGGACATGGTAAAAATTCGTCAATTCTACGCCGGTGTGACAGGAAAAAATCCTCATCAATGGACGGAAAAGAGCATCGGCATCACGAA
>JALNVY010000171.1 GCA_023231165.1 Syntrophales bacterium
ATGGAGGATTATCTGCAACTGCGCCTGAGTCAGAAGGAACCCTTTGATATTCTCTATTTTACTCCCGCCGTGACGGTAATGCTCAACCTAGATGACCAGAGTTACAACATCACTCCGGAACTGCTCTACACGGGCATTACCAATCTGGAACTTCGCCTCCGGGCAGGTTTTATTAGGGGAAGCCGGGATACGGAATTTGGAGAAAAAGCCAACGACTATCGTTTTGAATTTCGAGCCGGGTATTACTTCTAATAGCGCTTATCGCCTTGACAAGACTATTCTGATCTCCGCCTCTGTCATATTACTTTACGGCAATGTATAAAAATGATATGGCATATTCGCAGGAGGTTGAACTATGAGTCCATTGGTCATCATGGTCATCGGTCTGGGCATTCTCGCTGTTGCCTCGGGGATGCTGGGCCTCGGCGTAGCCTTTGCCTCCGTGCCTTTTCTGGCCTTTTTTCTTCCCGATCTCATCCACCAGGTCCAGCCTTTGAGCCTGCTGCTTAATGGCATTACGGCCCTCTTTGCCGTTTTCGGCTTTGCCCAGAGCGGCTATGTGGACTGGCGAAAAGCCATTATTCTGGCCGTTGTCACTACCCTGTCGGCCCCCTTCGGCGCCTGGCTTGTCCTTTATACACCCGTCGTGATCGTCTGGATCGCCTACCTGCTCTCGGTGATCTACCTCGCTTACCGGCTCTTCCGGCCCGTCCAGGCCAGGCCGGGGGAAGAGAATTTCAAACTGGCTTTGATCCTGGCCGTTCCCATCTCCGTTTTGAGCGGCCTTCTGGGTGTCGGTCCCGGTTTCCTCCTCATGCCGACCCTGATCCTCGTCGGGTTCGAGCCCAAAAAAGCGGCGGGAATCAACGCCTTTGCCGTCATGCCCCCCTCCTTCTCGTCCCTTATTCCCCACATGTCCACGGCACGCTTCGATCTCCAGCTTACGGCCGCCCTCCTCATAGTCGGGGCAGCCGGATCTTTCCTGGGGGCCAGACTCACAAGCCTCTATGTCCCGAGCGGTCGGATCAAGCAGTTCTTCGGCGTCCTCATCGTTGTCATGACCGCATATAAAATTTATACTCTTCTGGGTTAGTTTATTTGCCGGGAAAAACTAAGGTAAAAATCTCTGCATAGATACGTTTGACAGTCAGTTCTCAATCTGTTATCAATATAGCCAATCTTAGATACATAGGGGGTTACATGAGAAAGAAAATCATTGTCTCTTTATGTCTTTTCCCCATTCTTTTCTTTTGCGGTTTTCTCGCGGCAGCGGAAAATGAAAGCAGCTGTATCAAATGCCATACGAACGATGTTCTGATGAAATCCCTGCATAAACCTTTGCCGGTTACGGCTGAGGGTGGTGGGTGAGCAGGTCCGCCTCCGCCAGTTAAGGTGGAAGAGATGTATCGGGGTTATGTCCTAGACGGAGCGGTCTTGAAAAGTGACAAACATTTCCGGATGGGCTGCAAGTTGTGCCACAAAGGAAATGATAAAGAATTGACCAAGGAAGCCGCTCATAAAGGCTTGGTGAAGCAGCCGTCTGCTAATCCGACTACCTGCGCTCTCTGCCATAAGGCGATCACGGACAATTACGCAAAGTCTCTCCATTATACGACTATCGGCCAGCGAAACGGCGTGATGCCCCGCTTTTCTGCGGAAGAATTAAAAACGTTTGATAAAAAAGTTTTTGAACAATCATGCCGCTCTTGCCATGCGTCCTGCGGCGATTGCCATGTCAAATCTCCGCCCGTTTCCGGAATTTCCACAGGTCTGATTAAAGGCCATAAGTTTATAAAGAAAGATGAAGGCAAAACCTGCGCCTCTTGTCACGGCGGGCGTGTTTATCCGGAGTTTACCGGTGAATACGGAGGAGCCACTGACGTCCACTACCAGAAGGGAATGATGTGTGCGGATTGTCACAAGAAGATTGAAATGCACGGGGACGGCATGGCCTATAAGTCCAAGCATGAAGTCAAGGATCGTCCCCAGTGCCTGTCGTGTCACAAGAACAGCAAAGATCAGATTGCTCATAAACTGCACAAGGATAAAGTCAGCTGCCAAGGTTGTCATTCGGCTGCCAAATATCGTCAATGCTACAGTTGTCACGAGGGGACGGGATCGAAGTCAAAGGAAGGTTTTATTTTGGGCCTGAACCCCCGTGATAAAAAGACATTGACGACACTTCGGCTCATCCCTACTAAAAAAAGTACCTTTCGTAAGGCCGGTATCAAAATGGAAAACTACGACGCGATACCCAATTTCTGGAATTCGGCGGTGCACAACATCAGAAAACAAACGGACAGAACTCGTTCCTGTGATTCCTGTCATGTGGCAAAAAACGGATTCCTGAACCACGAAATGGTTATCAAGGAAGGCGGGTCTAAAGCCAATGAAGGCTTAATTTATAACATCAAACCAATCAAAAGGTAATTTGGATGCATTGTACGAGCAAGGAATTATGTTTGGACGGGGAAATTGGAAGGATAGCATTCCCAAAGGAAGGCACGCTTTGCCTCCCTTTGGGAATGATCAGATTTATTTTATTACCGGACCGGTAGGTGGGTACACAACTGTGGCATCCAGAAAATAAAGCCTCTTGATATCAGCTTTTTTACAATCATCTTTGATCCCGAAATACATTTCGGCAGCCCTTGCACCTGTGGCACATACAAACACCACATATTCTTCTTTGGGAAGTTGCGCCAGCGTGGCATCGCAACCTTTATCATAGAGATCGTTTATGAATACATGCTTGGCGCCATCAAAGTGACCTGCGTCATACTCAAACTTAGTTCTGACATCCACTAGGGCTACGTTTGCCGGCTCTTCAGCCACGATTTTTTTGAAAAATGTCTTATCGATGGACCCTTCTTCTTTGCCTGCCTTAATGGAGGCAATTTTACTCCCTGTTGGCTTTGCTTCGGTTTTTGCGGAGACATCCGCACCATGAGCATATCCGAACACAAACAGTAACAATATCGTCAGCAAAATTGATAATTTTTTCATTTAATCACCCCTTCATTTAATATCTTTAATGTTGCCGTTGAATACGGCCGTGTTTTTATAACCTGCCTTATACACTTTATCAGCCAGACGATAATTTGTTTTTGCATTGGCGGTAGGTCCCACAAGGACCACTACTTTATCCTTTCCGGTTTTTACGGCAAAGAATTTGGATAAGTCGGCATCATCAGCAAGGTTAACGGCCACTGCACCATTGGAAATGTGTTTTTTCGCCCCCTTGGCGGTAACTTCAGAAAAATATTTTTCAAAGAACACCGGCCCTTTGACAAAGGCCTTCAGATTTGTATATCCTTTTGCTTTTAGCCGCTTTATGTCGCCGAGGCTCATGGGGCAGGGCCTGCCCACGCCGATGAGTATCTCCGTATCTTTGGGAAGATTCAATTTTTCAAGCTGAGGATAGATGAGATTAAATTTTGCATCATACATGTTGAATGCGGTGGGAATGAAACCATCATCGTATGTTCTTGCGGGTCTTGCATCGATGACGAAGACTTTTCCCGATTTGTTGATCAGGTCATCCATTCTTGAGATGACGTAATCTCCTCCCACGGCTTCAACACCCATGTCCTTACACGCATTCAAAATGACCTCTGCAGGGGGTAGTGCGATCGTTGGACCGCTGGCCACCTGGGCATTGCCAATACCCGTTACTGCGAAAAGCGACAGAGCTAAAGTTATGAGTAATAATTTTTTCATACTGCCTCCTTCTTTGTTAGTTGTTGTTTTTATATGTTTTTGGGCAATAAAAACCCGCCTACGCCATTTTAATGTATTGGGTCAGCGCCTTCTGAAAATCATCAATTGTTTTATCCGGATCTTGAGTTGCTTCATTGATGCAACGTTTCATATTAGCCTGAATGATGGTAAACCCTGTTTTCTTTATAGCTGCAGTTACTGCGGAAAGTTGTGTGAGAACGTCGGCACAGGGTGCCGATTTCTCAACCATCCGCTCAAGCCCCCGGATTTGTCCTTCAATCCGACGTAATCGATTCAACACTTTTTTTCTATGCTCATCCATTAAATACCCCCTACGGGTATTCATAAGGTCTCTCTTTCCTTTTGTCAAATTCTTTTTTGATTCAGAGTTTTAAATTTGACTACGAACCTATAAAGCTTTATAATAAAATAAATGAAAAAGTAAGCAGCCTTCCAGGAAAGGAGAAATAGTTATGAAAAAACTTTGCTTTTCATCATTACTAATTCTATTCCTAACACCACTGTTCTTCTCTCTTGTCCTAGCCAACGATATTGACCCCATTGTTTCCACAGAATGGCTGGCAGCAAACCTGAACAATCCAAAGGTTGTCGCTATAGACATCAGGAAAATCGAGGATTATCGGGAAGGACATATCCCCGGCTCCGTAAGCGCATATTACGGTATCTGGGCAGCTCCGAAAGGAGATAGTCACTTGGAATTCCCGCCGGAAGATGATCTCTTCGACACGATCGGCGATTTAGGGATCAAGCCGGATTCCACCGTGGTGATTATCTGTAAAACCTATCATTGCTTTTTCCAGGCAATGGCGCCCCGCGTTCTATTTACCCTTCAATATGCAGGTCTGAAAAGTCTGGGCATCCTTGATGGAGGTCAGGAGAAGTGGGTTATAGAAGGGAGACCCCTTTCTAAGGAAATTGCCAAACCAAAAAAGGCCACCTACCGGGCCAGACTGAACAAGGAAACCCATGCAGAAAAGGATTACGTGGTCAGCCGCTTAGGGAAAGCGATCTTCGTCGACGTTCGTGAACCTGTCCTGTTCAGCGGGATGGAAAAACAGGAATTTGTGCAAAAGGCCGGTCATATTCCGGGGGCCGTGAACCTTCCGGCGTCAGCAGCATATACGAAGCTGGGCACGTTCAAAAAGAAAGAGGATCTTGAGCGCATAGCGGTTGCCGCAGTCGGTACAGACAAGTCAAGGGAAATTATCACTTACTGTGATGCCGGCAAATGCTGTCCCACCTGGGCTTTCATTTTGACACGTGTGCTCGGCTACAAGAATGTCCGGCTATACGACGGTTCTTTTGAGGAATGGACGAAAGATCCCTCGCTTCCGGTGAATCGTTGAAGTCCGGTTTTTTTTGATCACGGCTTAAATGCTTGCTTTATGTGAGTATTAATCTTTTGCAGTGAAGTGGTTCCTACATATCAGGAGGAGAAATTTAAGGATGAACGATATGCCGATCTGGGGAAAGCTAACCAGCTATGCTTGCGGAATCATGTTGACGGGAGCGATATTCAGTATGACTGTCACAGCCGGTGGGCCGCCATTGAAGGAAAGTGCCTGCGGCGCTTGCCACAAGGACTACAGCACTATCATGCCCAAGGCACATCCGGATGTCGGCAAAGGTGCTGCC
>JALNVY010000172.1 GCA_023231165.1 Syntrophales bacterium
ACCCGGCACTCTAACCAACTGAGCTACACCCACCATATTCTCTGGTACGCCTGGAGGGATTCGAACTCTCGACCCACGGATTAGAAGTCCGTTGCTCTATCCAGCTGAGCTACAGGCGCACGCTTATATAAAAGAGGCAGGCTAATATCTCTTTTGACATTTTTTGTCAAGCGCCAATCCCACTGCTTTTATGGCGATGTCCATTTACCTGACAAATCCAGCAATACCATTATATTTATATCCCCTTTTTTGTGCTCCTTCTCCTCTCGGATCGGTAGAGAAAAAATATTGGCCTGTTGAGGGATGCTGCCAGCGGTACAATTCGCGTGTATTGGGCAGACGGCTGGTGGCAATATTTCCGATGGTGCCCTCAAATATATATTCCCGTGATAATTTTCCCCCACCGTTTAACTCATATGAATAGAAATGCAATTGTCTGTGGGGATTATACCATCTATAAAACTCGGTTGTCCCCGGAGTTCCAGGACTAAAAAGACTGAAAGCTATTCCCTGCTTCCGATAATCACGAAAATAAGACGCCTTTGCCTCTCCTTGAGGATTGGTGCTGAGCAGGACATCATTCCCGAAGCTGTACCTGTAAACATCCAGTATTTTCAAACCCGCTTCCAGCGATACCTCGGCATAGAGTTCGATAGCCGCTTCACCACCGTTCGATTCTACGTTCAGGACATATCCATAAGTCCCCGGCAGCAAGCGTGCAGTATCGACAGACACATGAAGATAGTCGATCTCCCTTGTGGTAACGCCAATTTCTGGATAAATTCTTATCCACTTTCCATTTCCACGGGAAATTTCTTTGCCGATTATTCTTATCCCCTCGACAACGACTCGGCCCAGATTATTGACCATTGTCAGCGTATGAAAACCGGCGCCAACAGGTTCGTTGAGACGATATTCAGCGGTTACGGTCTGTTCACTGTAGGCGTCGATCTGAGTTATCATCCGATTATCGAAATAAAGGCTAATCGTGCGGGCTATCGGTGACTTCCAGAAATAGAGGATGATTCCCGAACCGGAAAAACGGTATTTCAGGACACTGTTCTGCTGGGCTTCCGGATAACCATCCGCTTCCGACCAATGGCCGGTAAATTCGGCAGTGTTTTTTCCAGAACTGCCTGGCTGGTATTGGCCCGTTCCCTGGGTTTCAGGCTGCATAAAGGAAACATAACGTCCCGAAAGAGCATCGATATCGTCCATCTGACGATCCTTACTTTTTTGATTGACCTTCCATTTCAAGGCCTGCCTGCCCTTGTTGGTGATCTCAATCTTCTTGATAATTTTCTGCCCTGGCCCCAGGATTCCAAAATCAAGCCGACGGGGTGAAACAGACAAGACCGGTTCCAATGGATATTCCATCACATAAAAAGAAAGTTCGATAACCTTTATTTCTCCCCCGACATTCAAGACGACCCCTTCCCGGTGATTGCCGCTGGCTAGTTTCTTATGATAGATAATACGCTTGTTATCGACTTCAAGGTTGAGGACAACGGTGTAAAGGTCATGGTGATTGTTGTCTTCTCCCGCCGGGGCCAGGGAAGATTTCATGGATATCTTGAGCTTTAAGGGCCGTGCATGTTCGAGTACCCCTGTCAAAGGCTGTCCCGATTTGCATAGCCAACCCTCGTTAACCTCTGCTGACCATGACTTCCGCTCCGAGTCGGCATAGGTAAGGATGACCATTCCTTTCTTTAACTTACCGGCACCAATATCGCCCATGGCTATGGATTCCGGATGGAGAAGAATCGCCGCCCCCCAGCATTTTCCTAGTGTAAGAGGCTCTACCGCCGCTGCCACAATTAAAATCAAGAACATCCAAAGATAGTTATGCAACATATTTCTGCTCTTGGTTCCTTCCCTGATGAATGCGTGCTATGTAGCCGAAATCAACTTCGCTGACAATAAATATTTATCCTCGCCGGGATTACTCGTTATCGATCACCCCGTCATTGTTAAATTCCTGTCGTTAAATTCCTTGACAGCCCTTGGGATGAGATATATCCTTCGCCACTTTTTTTGTGATGGCTGAAACGATGACAAACATAACTGATAATCTCAAATACTGGCTGGCCCTGAAGCTGGTTGAGGGACTGGGAAACATCGGCATCAAGAGCCTGCTAGGGAGCTTCGGGACGCCGGAACATGTTTTTAAAGCCCCCTTGCATCTGCTTGAGACCGTGCCGGGCATTGGTTCAAAAACAGCACGTCATATCAAAGATTTCAAGCAGTGGGAGCAGGTATATGGGGAAATTGAAAAGGCCCTGCGGATGAATATCGCCATCCTCACCTGTCAGGATCCCCTCTTTCCGCAGCGCCTCCGCCATATTTACGATTGTCCGGTTCTTATCTATGTAAAGGGTGAACTGCGTGGGCTCGACGTCCCTGTAGCCGTGGTCGGCTCTAGAAAGGCCAGTGCCTACGGCAAATATACTACGGAAAGACTCTGCCGGGAACTGGCCCTGAGCGGTGTCGCTATTGTGAGCGGTATGGCCAGAGGTATCGACGCGTCGGCGCACAGGGGCGCATTGTCCGTCAAGGGAAGAACTATTGCTGTTTTAGGCTCCGGCCTGGATGTGATCTATCCTCCGGAAAACGAATCCCTCTACTACGAAATATCCGAATGCGGGGCCGTCGTTTCGGAATATTCATTCGGTACGCGACCCAACGCTCCTAATTTTCCAGCCCGGAACCGGATCATCAGCGGGATATCGCTGGGGGTTGTGGTTGTTGAGGCAACCGAAAAAAGCGGTTCTCTCATTACGGCAAGAATCGCCCTGGAACAGGGGAGAGAGGTCTTTGCCGTACCGGGCAGCATCGATGAGGCGGGATCGCGGGGAACGAATCGTCTCATCAAGGAAGGGGCAAAACTCGTCGAAGATGTCGACGATATTCTTGCGGAAATCGGACCGCAAACCTCTCCGGGCGAGTCGATACCCGTCAAAGAGGCCTTTCCTGCCGTCTTCACAGAACATTTATCTAATGAACCCACCGCGGAACCCACCGATGATTCCTCCGATGAGACGCCTGTGGCTACACGCAATCAACACCGGCAGCGTCGCGATGTTCAAAACGCACTCCTCGATGAGAAAGAGCAAGTGTTAATAACTAACCTGTCTTCCCAACCTTGTCCCGTTGATGACCTCATCTCCGCTACCGGCATGTCAGCCTCGGAGATACTTTCCCTGCTTTTGCATCTCGAACTCAGGGGCCTGATCCGGCAAATGCCGGGGAAAACGTATATTCTTCAGGAGTAAATTTATGTCCCATTCTTTAGTAATTGTGGAGTCGCCAACCAAAGTAAAAACGATAAAAAAATTTCTCGGTGCAGATTTTGATGTCCTGGCCACCATGGGTCACATCAAGGATTTGCCCAAGAGTACTCTGGGCATCGATGTGGATAGAGGCTTTGAACCGAGTTACAATGTTGTCGACAGCAAGAAAAAAATCATGGCAGAGATAAAGAAAGCTGCTCAAAAAGCCGAGCACATTTATCTGGCCCCCGACCCCGATCGTGAAGGCGAGGCGATTGCCTGGCACGTCGCCCAGGAAATCAACGGGAAGAATAAGATCCTCCATCGCGCCCTTTTCAACGACCTAACCAAAAATACCGTCCTAGAGGCGATCAGAACCCCCCTCGAACTCAACCTCCCGAAATATGAAGCCCAGCAAACCCGCCGGATACTGGATCGTCTTGTGGGCTACAAGATCAGCCCCCTCCTCTGGGATAAGGTCAGACGGGGACTTAGCGCTGGGCGTGTTCAATCCGTCGCAGTGCGAATCGTCGTCGATCGGGAAAACGAGATTAACAGCTTTATTTCCGAGGAATTCTGGACTATTATCGCCTCTTTGGAGGGGAACAAGCCGCCGGCCTTCGAAGCTAAACTGATAAAAATAGACAATAAAAAAGCGAAGGTCACCAATGGTGAGCAATCAACCCAGGTGCTTGAAGACTTAGGCCGTCAGGCTTTTGTCGTCGCCAAGGTGGACAAGAAGGAAGTCAAACGCTCCCCCTTGCCGCCCTTTACAACTAGCAAACTCCAGCAGGAAGCCTCCCGCTGGCTGCGTTTTTCCGCCAAGAAAACGATGAGTGTGGCGCAACAACTATATGAAGGTATCGAATTAGGGGCCGAAGGATCGGTAGGGCTCATCACGTATATGCGAACTGACTCCATGCGTATTTCGGAGGAGGCGCTGCAAGAAGTTAGGAAATATATCCAGGCCGCTTATGATCCGTCCTATCTCCCTCCCAAACCTCGTTTGTTCAAGAACAGCGCCTCTGCCCAGGACGCCCATGAGGCTGTGAGACCTTCTTCGATGCTCCACCGTCCCGGGGATATCAAGCAATATCTCAGCCCGGATCAGTTCAAACTGTATCTGCTGATCTGGAACCGGTTTATTGCCAGTCAGATGTCCCCGGCCGTTTTCGATCAGACCGTTATCGAAATCATCGCCGGTTCCTGTCTCTTCCGCGCCCAAGGTTCCATCATGAAATTTTCTGGTTATATGGAGGTGTATCGAGAAGGAAAAGAAGACAACGGCGCCGATACGGACGAAGAAATGGGAAAGATCCTCCCCGACTTGGCAGCAGGCGAGATTTTACACCTTCTTGCCTTGACCCCTGAACAAAAATTTACCCAGCCGCCCCCCAGATTCTCCGAGGCGTCTCTCGTCCGGGAACTCGAAGAGAAAGGCATCGGACGTCCCAGCACCTACGCAACAATCCTCAGCACTATTCAGGACCGGGAATACGTGCTCATGGAAAAAGGGAGATTCCGTCCTACGGATCTGGGAATGCTGGTCACCGGTTTACTGGTGGAAAACTTCCCCAAGATCCTCGATGTGACCTTCACTGCCTCTCTGGAAAGCCGTCTGGATCTAATCGAAGAGGGGAAGACTGACCGCATTGGCACCCTCAAGGACTTCTATGAAGACTTTTCGAGGGAACTCAAAGGGGCCTCAGAAAACATGAAGAGCCTCAAAGGCAAGGGGATTCCCACCGACATGATCTGCGAGAAATGCGGGAGCCCCATGTCCATTAAATGGGGAAAGAATGGCCGTTTTATCGCCTGTACCAATTATCCGGCCTGTAAAAACACCATGAATCTCCCCGAGGAAGGTAATGGTCAGGGGACTGCGGATGAAAAGACCGCACCTGATCTCAACTGTGAAAAATGCGGGAAACCCATGGTCCTCAAAGCGGGGAGATTCGGCAAATTCATGGCCTGCTCCGGTTATCCGGAGTGTAAAAACACGGTTAAAATTATTGCGGGTGATGGAAGCGACCGTCCGAAAGCGGAGGTGATTATCACTGACACCCTCTGCGAAAAATGC
>JALNVY010000173.1 GCA_023231165.1 Syntrophales bacterium
GGTTGCTGGGTGACTTGATAGCGAAGAAGATCGTGGCTGAATGAGAGAATTCCGGGTCATAAACAAGGGAATAATTCCCCATGACGTGGGGTTCAATTCCCCATCTATGCGCTGATTAGTACTGGTCTCAAACAAGCCACATTTGTAAGCGATTGATTTTTAACTCCATATTTGACAGTGAAGGTTTTGGCATGACAAGTGCAATTGCTCAACTCAACTAAAACCTGAAAGGAGCAACAAAATATGAAGAAGTTGATTTCCATTATCGTTTCCATCCTTTTCGCAGTTTCCATGTCCGGTTTGGCCTTTGCCCAGGCTCCGGCCGCAAAGCCCGCTGCTGAACCCGTAAAGGCTGAGAAGAAGGCTGATGCAAAGCAGACCGCTGCTGACAAGAAGGATGCCGCTGACAAAAAGGCTGCTGACAAGAAAGCCGCCGCCGAGAAGAAGGCTGCTGACAAGAAGGCCGCCGCTGACAAGAAGGCCGCTGACAAGAAGGCCAAAGCTGAGAAGAAAGCCGCTGATAAGAAGGAAGCCGCTGACAAAAAGGCTGCTGACAAGAAGGCTGGTGACAAGAAGGATGCCGCTGACAAAAAGGCCGCTGACAAGAAGTAAACACCTTCCCGCTACAGCTCTAATAAAAAAGGCTCCTCACCATGAGGGGCCTTTTTTATTGCCCTTATTCCGATTCTAAATCAAAGCGCTATCTACGTTGGCATCGGCAATCGGCTCCTCGACGTATGAAAAATACGCCTGCGTCGCCTCTGCCTTGCCGCCTTGATTTCATCTTTGATTTAGAATCGGAATTACTCCTTGATCAGCCTCGGATGAAGGGCGTCACAAATTTCTTATCCAGACATATCCTCATTCCGGTCGGAAACAAAAGAACCGGATCAGACTGTCAACCTCCCCTCAAAGTATCCCTCAACATGTTGAGGTTCTACCAAATACTGAGGCCAAACGAATCTTTTCATGCCTTTCCGCCGCCATCCTCTGTTGATATAAGGTATTGTTATTAAATGATTAATTAACGACTCTGGTTTAATTTCCCTTCTTGGCAAGCCATTTGCAAACACGATCCGTATGACCTTGGTCATTATCGAAATGTCGCATATTTGAGTCCAATTGCAATAAAAAATATAGGAGGTATGACGAGTATGGCGCTGAAGAATTTGGTTAAGGGGCTGGTTATCGGGGGGGTGGTTGGTATGGCCGTGGGTGTTTTGTATGCTCCAAAAAGCGGCTGCGAGACACGGGATGATCTGGCGAAATCAACAAAGAAGCTATATGGACAGGCCAAAGAGCGCTATGAGCAGGCGCTGCTGGATGCTGAAGGCCTCGTGGAGCGTGGAAAAGAGGAATACTCCGAGAACAAGCAACGGCTAAATAAAGCCATTCATGCAGGCGTGGAAGCCTTTAAAGAACCTGTAAAGACGTAAGGGGGATGGAAATGGATCGCAATTCTGCAGATAAAGAGTGGCAGAAACTACAGATCCATATCGATCAAAGGTTTGGCAGGTATTTAAGGGACAGTCCGGATCTGAAGAACTCCGAAAGGCATGGGGTCTTCGGACTAAAAAGTGTTCCAAAAACAGCAGTAACGACAATACGAGGAGATAGTACAAATGAAAAAAATGTATAGATTAGCAGTAATGATGGTTGCTGCCGTTGCGCTGTTGGCGCTCAGCTTGCCTGTGCAAGCGTCGAAAATGGACAGCCGCATCGAATCATCGGCCAAAAAGTCGTATGTGTTCAAGACCTACCTCAAGAGTGATGATGTTAAAATCCAGTCCAAAGACGGCGTTGTTACCTTGACGGGAACTGTCTCCGAAGAATCCCATAAAACATTGGCCCAGGAGACTGTGGCGAGCTTGCCAGGGGTTAAGAGTGTTGACAACAAGCTGGAAATAAAAGGGGATACCCCGACTGCAAACTCGGATGCATGGCTCAGTGCGAAAGTGAAAACCATGCTCCTCTACCATCGGAACGTGAGCGGTCTGACGGAGGTTAACACCAAAGACGGAATCGTCACCCTGCGAGGCGAAGCGATCAGTCAGGCACAAAAGGATCTGACGACCGAATACGCAAAGGATGTCGAAGGGGTTAAAGACGTAAATAATGAGATGATCGTGAAAAATACCTCGAAAAAGAAGCAAACGGCAGGCGAAAAGATTGATGATGCCTCTATCACCGCCCAGGTCAAGATGACGTTGCTATACCACCGCTCGACCAGTGCCATCAATACCTCGGTCACCACGAATAACGGTGTGGTAACATTGAAGGGCAAGGCCGCCAACGCAGCCGAATTGAGCCTGGCCGCCAAACTCGCCAACGACGTAAATGGCGTGAAGAGTGTAAAGAACAAGATGACCATCGAGTGATTAGTCCGAGTCCAGAACCAAGAGACTGCATTCCCACTGCCGGCTTGTATGGTGACAGCAATAGCCGGCAGTGGGAATGCGCAATCCGATAAGATCCAATATCAGCCAAGAGGAGGCTGAACATATGAATGAAGATATTCTGAAAGGGAAATGGCAGGAGATCAGGGGGGGTATTAAAGAGAAGTGGGGCAAACTCACTGATAACGATCTTGGTGAGATTGGAGGAAAAGGCGAGAAGCTTTTGGGACTTTTACGGAAGAAATATGGGTACATCAGGTATAAAGCCAAACTGGAATATAAAGATAGTGTCGAACTGGTAGAAATAGTCAGCAGAATTCGTGAAATAATGAACAAAAAGAAAGATTTTATTCCATTTGCATTTATTGCTCGCTACTGGCAGCCTTTGTTGGCTAACAAACGAGACAATAAAATAACGGGAAAGGAGGAAAACCATGGGTACCATACTGATCGTTATTCTGATACTCGTCCTCGTCGGCGCATTGCCCGCCTGGCCTCACAGTAAGAGCTGGGGATACTATCCCAGCGGTGGACTTGGATTAGTTCTTCTGATTCTCATCATCCTGCTCCTAATGGGGCGGATCTGAGGTAAGTAAGGAAAGGAGGAGGTATGATTTCAATAATTCTTGTGCCATCAGACGGGTCAAAAACGGCTCAAAGAGCGGCCGGATATGCGGTTGATCTGGCAAAACAGTTGAAAGCCTCAATTATTGCCCTGAGCGTTATTGACCAGCGCTCATTTATCGCCCAGACAGTTCCCGTATCGGAGACGGCAAGGCACACAATAGAGCCTATTGAGGATTATCTGAGAGAGGCTGCCGAAGGGTATGCCGGAGAGATAAAGAAACTGTGCGATAAAAGTGGTATCGCGTCAGAGATTTCTATAAAGATGGGGCATCCTGTGGAGGAGATTGTGAAAGAGGCCAAGAGATCAAAGGCAAATCTTATTATTATGGGCTCCCATGGAAGGAGCGCCTTATCAGCCACCGTCCTCGGTAGTGTTTCCTATGGTGTTATCCATAATGATACAAGTATTCCCATTCTTATTGTGAGGGGTTGATTTCCATTGTTTAGTGGATATCTTTTATGCAAGATGGTTTTTAAATCGCATACTTTCTATCCACCTTTTGTCCGGGAGAGAATTGTCCAGATCCCCTGTAAATGAAAAATGGCATTATAAAATCAATTTGTTACACTGTGATATGATTAAATTGGCACACCCCTTGCTATATATGTATAAAAAAGATCTAACATCCATGCTTCGTTGTACCTCCCTTTAGGTAAAGGGGGGAGGGGGAAAAAGAGAAATAACCAGCAGTAACGGGAGTAGCCATCCTCTTTTATGTCGATGGTTTATATAGTATTCCGCTACGAAGGAGAATATAAATGATGATATCAATGAGCAAGGTGCTGACAGACAAACATGTGCCGGAAAAGCGGGCATCAAGAGCTGGGCTGCGGCTTTTCCTTCTCTTGATGATCTTGGCGTTGGCCGGATGTTATCCTGCGCCGTATCGCGAGGTTTCACAACCCATGCCCGTAGATGCCGGCGGAAACCCAAGGGCTCCCATTACCCAGATCTATTTTTATCCGAAAGCCGGCCAGACAACCGAGCAACAGTCACGTGACCACTATGAATGCTACAACTGGGCGGTGAAGCAGACCGGCTTCGATCCGAGTCAGTCTTCTATTCCGCTGGAGCAGCGCGTCCGGGTGGTTCCGGTGCCTCCGCCCGGGTATGATACCGCCGTCCTGGCTATCACAGGTGCGGTGCTGGGCGCGTTGATTGGCGGACCGAGACACGCCGGGACTGGTGCATTGATCGGCGCCGGGAGCGGGGCTATCGTCGGCGCGGTGTCGGATTCGTCAAGGCAGCAGACTGCCCGGCAGTTGGAGGAAGCCTATGCCAACCGCGATCGGTCACTTGACGCTCAATATGAAGGAAGGGCACTCAATTTCCGGCGTGCGATGTCCGCCTGCCTTGAAGGCCGCGGGTATACCGTGCAATGAGGAAAACCGATAATCCGTATTTGATTTTAAGGAGGCAATAGCCATGTCGTATCTTTACAATAAGAGTTGGTACGTTGCTCTCGGCATTATGCTACTCGTGTTGTTGGGAATAATGTGGTTCGGGTTTACGCAGGTGGTGCGTGCAGACGAACGGGGTTCCCGCCATCAAGAATTCAGGGATTCCAATTATGGCCATAACCGTTACTACCCGTCTCGCGGTCAGTTCATTGCAACGCTGCCAAGCGGCCACCGGACCGTGTTTTATGGCAATAAACGATACTACTCCTACGGAGGCGTCTGGTATCGTCCGCAGGGACCGCGCTTCGTTGTCACTGCGCCTCCGTTCGGAATGATCGTTCCCGTTTTGCCTCCCTATTACGCGACGATCTGGATAGGCGGTCTACCTTATTATTATGCCAACGAAATCTACTACACTCAAGGTGCAGGTGGCTATATTGTCGTCGAGCCACCAAAGGGCGAAGTCAATCAGGCGCCCCCGTCGGCAGGCCAAATGTCGTCAGGACAGTTGTTCATCTATCCCCGCCAAGGTCAGAGCGAACAGAAGCAGGCAACTGATCGTTACGAGTGCCACCGCTGGGCGGTGAGCCAGACAGGCTACGATCCGATGACTCAGCCGCCTGCCAGTGTGCCCGCAGCCCAAATGAGCCAGAAGCGTGCGGACTACCAGCGGGCGATGGGCGCCTGTCTCGATGGACTCGGGTACACTGTCAAATAGAAGGATACTGCCGGGTCGGACATTGCGAATAACAGCTACGTAGATTTAGAATCGGAATTAGATGGCCCACCTCCCCTCAAAGCATCCCTCAACATGTTGAGGTTCCACCAAATATTGAGGCCAAACGAAGCATTCTACGCTTTTTGCGGTTCGCTCCTACTTATCTAATCCATTGTTATTAAAGGAATAATCAAA
>JALNVY010000174.1 GCA_023231165.1 Syntrophales bacterium
AAGGGGATGACCACCCCCTTGTTGTTGTAGCGGATATCGATCTCCGGGACGATTTCCTCGGCGGTGATGATCAGCTTCCGGGCGGCGGCGGCAATGGCGATGTCGTTGACCGCCGGTCCATAGATCCGGGCGTTGCCGAACTTGTCGCAGGTCTGGACATGAATGATGGAGACGTCGGGATAGAGGGCAGGGATGAAAACCACCGGGTCTGAATCCTGGCGCATGGGGTTCTGCATCACCTGGACGTAGGGGTTGTAACGGATGATATCGGAACCAAGCATCTGCTTGCTGAAGACGCCCGGCGCTCCAAGCTGGGCGGCCTTAAAGCCCTGGGCCATCGCCCCGTGGCTCCATTCGGACAGTATTTTGACCTTGCCGTTTTTCAACTGCCGGGAATAATTACGATCCGTCCCCCGCATTTCCGCTCCGACATAAGAATTGTGGGAGTAAGCGCAGACACCGAAGTTGATCATGTAACTTTGATTGGTGTTGGGAGAACCGATGAAATGGAGATTTTTCTTTCCCTGGCGGATTATCTCGAAATAGGCCTGGTGACAGGTACGGACATAGGCGAAACCGGTATCCGTAGCGATATCTCCATCCTGAACGAATTCCGCAATAGCCTCATTCAGAGACATCCTCTTGTCCCGCTGGGAGTGATCTTTTTTCAGATGGGCCGTCCGGGCTGATTGAAAATCGATCAGCCGGTCCAGGAGCGATGAGTCTTCAATCTTCAGGTTCTTTATTGCTTCCTGATTGTAAGCGAATGTTGCCATAATGGACCCCTTTCTGTTTGTATGTAAGCGGGACGGCGGTGTCTCTTCGTTAGTGATCCTCCTCCCGGTAAGAAAATAATATAACGAGTTCATGTGTTTACCTATCCGCATCCGTCTGAAATTTTTATCCGTTTTTGTCTTATGACCGGTTCCTCCTTGACAACGGGCAAATGAAAGGGTAATTTTCGTGCCGTTTAACGACCGGCGACACCAGCAAGTTCATCCCTTGATGACACAGGCATAAAGTCATGCTTCCTCCCTTCCCTTCAAGGGGAGGGTCGGGGTGCGGATGGGGTTAAAGCAAATGCGTAGTAAAAGAGGGTTTAATGGTTGAGATTGTTGAATATGAAGGTGTCATCCAGATCAAACTGAGCCGCGAGCTGGACGGCAAGCCCCTCTACTGGGTAGCCGCGTATTTCGTCGATGGACTCCTTATCGACACAGGCTGCGACTATACAGCCGCGGAACTGGTTGCCTTCCTTGCGGGGAAGAAGCTCGATCTGGTAGTCAACACCCACTTCCACGAGGATCACGTCGGCGGCAATGCCCAGATCCGGAAGCATTTTCAGGCTCCCATCTATGCGCCGCCCGAATCCATCCCCATCATCGGGCAGAAGCCATTTCTCTACCCCTATCAGGAAATGGTCTGGGGGTATCCGGCGCCTTCGACAGCAAAACCACTTCCCCCATTCATCCGGACCGGTCACCACACCTTTGATATACTGGCCACGCCAGGACACTCGGCGGGACACATTGTTTTGCTGGAAAAGGAGAGAGGCTGGTGTTTCTCGGGGGATATCTTCGCCCGGGAAAATCCCAAGTTCATCCGTCCGGAAGAAGACATGGGGGAAACAATCCGCTCCCTGGAAAAGATCCTGGCGGCGATGCCCGCACAGATAACCCTTTTTACTTCCATCGGGAGGATTGTGGAAAACGGGCGGGAGGCCTTGGAGGCATACATCCGCTATTTGCAGGAACTGGCGGCAAAGGCGCAGGGGCTTCATAAACAGGGACGCAGCGTGGAGGAGATCATCCAGGACATCTTCGGCGGCGAGCACCTCTTCGCCCAGATGACCGATGGCCAGTACACGACAGAAAACCTGATCCGTTCGGTCCTGAAGATCCCGGTATGAAAATGACCAGGCGGCAAGCTGATGCCAATGCAAGGTACTGATAAAAGATCAATTTACGTGCTTGTACACGGCGCGACGGCGGGAGGTTGGATCTGGACTTCCGTGCCCGCCATGCTGCGCCAGGCCGGGCACACGGTCTATACACCGACCCTGACCGGGCTGGGGGAGCGGGCCCATCTCCTCAATCATGACATTGGGCTAAATGATCATGTAGATGATATTGTGGGTGTTTTTATCTACGAAGACCTGCGGGACGTAATTCTGGTGGGCCACAGTTACGGCGGCGCCGTAGTCACCGGGGCGGCGGAAAGGATCCCCGAGCGGATCAGGCAGCTCGTCTATCTGGATGCCCTGATTCCTGAGGACGGTCAGGCTGTCATAAATCTTTATCCAGACGATATTGCCGAATTACTTTCTCAATATGTCAAAACCGAGGGTGACGGCTGGCGCTATCCGCCCCCGGAACCCAAGGGAGATCCCCGTTTTGCCGATCATCCCGCGCGGACCATGTTTGAACCGCTGACCATCGCCAATCCCCGCGCCCTGAGCATACCCCGGGCCTATATTTATTGCACCGACAAGGGAGACGCCGGTCCCCAGCACCAGGGAATCATTAAAACCGCCGCCCGGGTCCGCGCCGCCGGCTGGCCCTTTTATGAAATAAAAACCGGCCACCACCCCATGCAGACGGCCCCGGAGGAACTCGCCCGCATCCTTCTGTCCTTTACTTGACACTGAGGTTAATTATGACTGATTGCCAAAACACAGAGAAGTTCTTTTCTGTCGATGACCTGAAAGAAGAGGACATCGAATTGCTTGATCCTACCCTGAGATGGTGGATGTCCGAACAGGGTCAGGTTAGGGAAGAGGAGGTACGGGTAACCAAAGAGCGGATGCGGGCAAGCATCAGGGATGCCCATGAAGACGTCTATGTTGTGGCCCGAGACCGCGCCGGAGGTTCTCCGGCAGGCGTGATGGGATTCGGCTGCCTCGATGCGCGTTTTTTCCCGTACCGATCCTCAATAGGTGCCAAAGCGGCGGGACTCTTAACTGCCTTCATTTCTCCCGATTACCGTGGCCAGGGACTGGGCAAGGTACTGATTGACGAAGTTTTTCATAAGGCAAGAACGTCCGGTTGTACGGAAGTAATCTGGTCGAGCAATCCCCGCTACCGGGAAACAGCCTGGAAATTCTACACCGTTATGGCCGGAGATCATATCGGAACCATTGACGATTTCTTTTTCCCCGGCAGTCTCTCCCCGGTGTGGAGGAAATCGTTAAGAGGTTCAAACCCATCCCAACCCTCCCCTTCAAGGGAAGAGTTGGGATAGTAAAAGGCCCTTCCTGAGGGGAAGTGGTTGTGTTTATATATGAGTGAATTTATCTTATTCGCCCACCGTGGGGCGAGCGGTTACGAACCTGAAAACACCCTCTCGGCCTTTGAGCTGGCCCTGGCGATGGGGGCGCGGTGGATTGAATTGGATGTCTATGCCGTGGATGGGGAACTGGTGGTCATCCACGATGATCGCCTGGAGCGGACCACTAACGGCACGGGGTTCGTGATGGAGAAAAGCCTTTCTTATCTCCGCGCCCTCGACGCCGGAAAGGGGCAAAAAATACCATTGCTCAGAGAAGTTTTTGATTTAGTTAGTGATCGAGCCGGGATCAATATAGAATTGAAAGGACCGGAAACCGCCACTCCAGCCTCCGCCCTTATTGCCGCCGCGATCAAAGAGCGCCGGATGAAGGCGGAACAATTCATTGTCTCCTCTTTTAACCACAAGGAATTGCAACGTTTAAAGACCATTCATCCCGAGATCAGGCTCGGCGCTCTCGTCTCCGGCGTCCCTTGGCGCAATGTCCGGTTTGCCGAAAAAATGGGGGCTTACGCCGTTCACGCCGGGATGAATATCGTCAACAGGAGGTTTGTCGCCAACGCCCATCGCCGGGGGCTGAAATTATTTGTCTATACCGTGAATACCGGGGAAGATCTGGAACGGATGCAGGATATGGGTGTTGATGGTGTATTTACCAACTATCCGGACTTATGCTTAATTTAAGAATTAGTCCCGCTATTTCCTGATAGATATCCTTCACGGCCGGGAATATTTATCCGGACTGTCCATACTTTGTCCTTGACGATTATGGACTTTCTTACGTATGATCCCCCCGCCCCGCTGGTGATTATTGATTCATACAGATGATCAGCGGGCGATACAAAGGAAAAATCTATCCATGAAAAGAAGCACCATATTAAAAATGCTCAGTCTGGCCATTCTTTTCGGCGGCGGGACCTGGTTCTTTATCCATTACGATCTTATCCAGTTTTTCACGGACCGGAAGAAGGCCATTGAGTTTATCAATTCCTTCGGAGCCCTGTCGGTGATCGTCTTTATCGGCCTCCAGATCCTCCAGGTTCTCTTCGCCCCCGTTCCCGGAGAGGCGACAGGATTCATCGGTGGCTACATCTACGGGTCCGTCCTGGGGACGCTGTATTCTACCATCGGGCTTACCATCGGTTCCTGGCTCGCCTTCGCCCTAGCCCGCTGGCTGGGACTGTCTTTCGTGGAAAAGGCCGTCAGTCCGGCAATCCTTCAAAAATATGACTACTTTATGGAACATAAGGGGACGCTCGTCACCTTCATCCTGTTTCTCATTCCCGGGTTCCCCAAGGACGCCCTATGTTATATCATGGGATTGAGTCATATGCGGACGCGGCTGTTTCTTGTCATTTCCACCGTCGGCCGCCTCTTGGGAACAGCCATGCTTTCCGTCAGCGGCAACTGTTTACGGTACAATCAGCACGGCGCGCTCTGGGTTCTTGCGGCCATCAGCATTAGTTCCGTCATTATTGCCTATTTTTTCCGTGATAAGTTGCACAATTTTCTGAAAGACAAGCATTCCCCGCCGCCATAAATATCCTTGAATGCCCCCGCCGCCGGGAATATTTCCTCATAAAAAGGGGAATATTTCCCCAGCATTGGGAGTGTAAAAAATCAACCCTTATGACACTTGCCTTGCAACGATCCGGGTTTATTAGTGTTTATTGAAAAATCATTTCTGGCATGTTTCTTGTTACTATATGAAGAAAAAATGAAAGGAGGTGACACCACAAATGAAGAAACTGCTCTCGATCATCGTTTCGATGCTTTTCGCACTTTCCGTGTCCGGTTTGGCATTCGCACAGGCAGCCCCGGCCGCAAAGCCCGCTGCTGAGCCTGTAAAGGCCGAGGAGAAGGCACCTGCGAAGGCTGACAAGAAGAAGGCACCTAAGGCTAAGAAGGCTAAGAAGGCTAAGAAGGCACCTAAGGCTGACGTGAAGGCCGACGATAAGGCTCCGGCTGCTGAGAAGAAGTAAAAACCTTCCCATCTTTAGCTCAAAATAAAAGAGGCTCCTGATTTTAGGGGCCT
>JALNVY010000175.1 GCA_023231165.1 Syntrophales bacterium
GCGATACCGCCGATCGACAAGAACGTGATAATGGAAACAAATACCTGTTTCCGCTTGGCCTTGAGGTACCTGAGGCTTATGAAAAATTCAAAGGACATGGACTTCTATTCGTCCCTGCTTCTCAGTTGGGGAAAGAGGATCACATCCCGAATGGAAGCCGAGTCAGTGAATAACATTACCAGGCGATCGATTCCGATACCTTCCCCGGCCGTTGGCGGCATGGCGTATTCAAGGGTTCTGATATAGTCCTCATCCATCTGGTGGGCTTCTTCGTTTCCTGCTTCCCGCTCCCGGAGTTGCATCAGGAAACGGCCCCGCTGATCATCCGGATCATTGAGTTCCGAAAAGGCGTTGGCGATTTCCTTGCCGCAGATGTAAAGCTCAAAGCGGTCGGTAAAATCTGGATTCAAGGCATTCCGCCGGGAAAGGGGAGAAACCTCCACGGGATACTGGGTGACGAAGGTGGGCTGAATAAGGTTCTTTTCCACCTTTTCTTCAAAGATGATCATGAGAATTTTCCCCAGGGATTCCTTTTCATCCACTTCCAGCCCCAACTGCCTGGAAAATGCGACTGCCTGCGATTGATCATCCAAAACACCGGGTGCAACCTCCATGTATTGAATAATGGCCTCTTTAACCGTGATCCTCTTCCACGGGGCTGTTAAATCGATGGTTGTTCCCTGGTATATGAACTGGAGAACTCCGAAGAGATTGCGGGCGATAAAAATAAAGAGCTCTTCGGTGAGATCCATCAGGTCCTCATATGTTGCATAGGCCATGTAGAATTCCATCATGGTGAATTCGGGATTATGGAAAGTGGAAATCCCCTCGTTTCGGAAATTTCTGTTAATCTCGTATACTCTTTCCAGTCCCCCGGTTACAAGTCGCTTAAGGTACAGTTCCGGAGCGATACGCATATACAGATCCATGCCGAGGGCGTTATGATATGTTTTGAATGGTTTGGCCGTTGCCCCGCCGGCCTGTGCCTGCATCATAGGAGTTTCCACTTCCAGAAAATCCCTTTCCTCCATGAAATCCCTCATCAATTTGATAATCCGACTCCGCTTGTAGAACACTTCCCTAACGTCAGGATTCATGATCAAGTCGAGGTGACGCTGGCGATATCTGGTTTCGACGTCCGTCAACCCGTGCCACTTCTCGGGAAGAGGGTGCACGGACTTGGCAAGCAGACGTATCTCCTTAGCTTCAATCGTTAATTCCCCTGTTTTGGTTTTGAAGATCCTGCCGCTGACATAAACTATATCTCCGACATCTAGACGTTTGAAGAGGGCGTAATCCGGCTCAGTTATCAGGCCCTTATGGATGAAGGCCTGTAGTCTTCCTTTTCGGTCCTGAATACTTACAAAGGAGGCCTTCCCGAAATTTCTGATTGCCATCAAGCGCCCAGCCAGAGAGAATGTTTCCTGGATTTGGGCCAGGGATTCCTGCTCCACGTCTCCAAAACGGGTCTTAAGTTCTGTCGAGGTATTTTTAACCCTGGCATCGTTGGGATAGAGATCAATTCCCGCTGCTCTGATGCCGGCGATTTTCTCTTTGCGTTTTCTTACCAGTTCGCTTTCTTCCATTTGACAAATTCCCCAAGCTAAATAAAGTGCATTTTGCTATATTTTTTTCTCCTATTAGTCAAGGAGGATTTCTGGATCGGAGTTTATGAATCATATTGCCATAAGGAAAGAACTTATGTATGGTCAATGAAAATTGCGATTCCACGAAAAGGAGGACTTATGGTCAACAAGGTCATGCTGATAGGCAGATTAGGCGGTGATCCGGAGGTAAAGTACACGCCGGATGGTCTCATGATTACCAATTTCACGTTGGCAACAGATGAACAGCGGAAGGACAAGAATGGTGAGCGAATACAGAAAACTGAATGGCACCGGATTGTAACCTTTGGAAAACTGGCCGAAATATGCGGCAACTATCTATCAAAAGGAAGGCTGATTTTTATCGAGGGGAGGATTCAAACCAGGGCCTGGGAAGACAAGGAAGGAATAAAACGATACACCACCGAGATCATTGCTGCCAACATGCAGATGCTGGAAGCCAAGGGCCAGCAAAAGGTGCAGGGCCCGGCAACGACTGAGGGTTCAACCCCTCCTTACTTCAGTGCGGAATCCCTTCCCGATGATGATGTCCCTTTTTGATGAAGCGAATGAGGATTATTTCGGTTCGATCTTCTTATTTTCCGGAGTGACATCAATATCTTCCGGTTCCCGGGTTGCTTTTTTGAAATTCTTTATCCCCTTACCGATCGCGCCGCCGATTTCGGGAAGCTTACCGGCGCCAAAGATTATCAATATGATTACGAGGATAACAAGAAGTTCCGGCATACCAATACCAAACATAAAGAGTCTCCTTTCTGGAGATGGCTTGATTTACTAAAACGTCCTTAAAACATTGTTTCCCAGTTGTCAATTCTTTCAAGGAGTGAGACGCTTTAAAAAATGGCTTCGCCGCAGCTCAAAAATCATTTTCACTTCTGGTTAGTTGGCATATAATTGTAATTAATTACAGAATGTTAAATTCAATCTCGGAACGGCGAAAAACATTTGATTCATCGCTTGCGAACCATTTTTCTAAGGTTATGCAAAGATCTCGGAAAATCAAGGAAGTTTGAAGTGCGTAACCTCTCCCCTCTTTCCCAGGGGAGGAAGGGGTTTATCCTGGAAGGACATCAGAATGCCGCCGGCGTTGCCGATATCGATGATAAATGATTCCCGGGCCGTACGTTCTATCCGGTCTCCCTTGCTTAGTATCATTTGTTCCGGTTGCTTCTGGTCGACGGAGATCCTGATCCATGTCCTTTCCACCGCTTCGATTTTCAGATTTAAGGCCTGCGCTTGCTTCTGGACGCCTGCGCTCTGGTTTGCAGGACTTTGCCCTGACTGGGTTACGATGGACGGTGGTGATCCGACGGGTGCAGGTATGGGAACATTCCACTCAGGCTTTGGGGCAGGTGTCGGTGAGGAAGCAATTTTATGAGAATTTATATGACGGACGGAGAAGAGGTCCATAACATCGTTGACATCAATAAGTACGATTAAAACAATTAAACCGAAGAGCACGATCGCAGCGACTACCCAGAGGATAAAACGGATATTTCTAATCTTTTTCCCCTTTCTGGGTAGCTCTTTATGGTCTTCCTCCGGGGCCTCATGGATTTTATCAAGGGATTTCAGGTAGTTTTCGTATTGTTGCAGAATGGGCTTGCTGTCGGTTTCAAGGACCCCGGCATAGGTCTTGATGAAGGTTCTCGCGTAAACCGGTTCGGGAAGAAGGTTGTAATGTCCTGCTTCGATGGCTTCAAGATTGGTTACGGTGATTCTCGTTACCGAAAAAATATCCTTCAGGGTGAGTCCCCTGGCTTCCCGGAGACTCTTGAGATCGATAACTCCCGGTTCTTTGTTGACGGTAACGATTTCTGCTGATAGAGGTGCAGAGGTTTTCATGTCTGTTTCCTTGTGATGATGCCTATCTGATATGAAAATACCCCTGATCTTTATTGTTGTCGAATACCATATACTATTCTCGCTGCAAGCGATAAATGAACCTAGTATTTTATTTAACATCAATTACGAAGCCATGCAAATAAAATGATTGAAGGAATTATTAATCATGATGAATGTGGAAACAACGAGGGAGATTATTGCTGCGAGTTCCGATTATAAAAGACTGGCCGTGTCGGCGGCGCGGGAGGCGGGGGTCTACTTGAAAGATCATCTTCATGGCCGCCATCTTATCCGTTTCAAGGGAGAGATCGATATCGTTACCGAAGCGGACCAGCAGGCCGAGAGCATGATCATTACGGCCATTCATAAGCAATACCCGGATCACGATATTCTGGCAGAAGAATCGCCGGCCACACACACCGGTTCTCTTTACCGCTGGATCATCGATCCCTTGGATGGGACAACCAACTACGCCCATGGCTATCCCGTCTTCTGTGTTTCCATTGCCCTGGAATGGGATGGAATCTGCATCCTGGGGGTGGTATTCAATCCCATGCTGGAGGAGATGTTTGTAGCGGAAAAAGGGCAGGGCGCTTTCCTCAATGACAAACCCATCGCTATCTCACAGACAACGGAACTTTCCCGGAGTCTGCTTGCGACCGGATTCCCGTATGACATCCGTTTGACCAAAGAGAACAACATGGATCATTTTGAATCGATGGCCGTAAAGGCCCAGGCCATTCGCCGTGCAGGTTCGGCAGCCCTGGATCTGGCCTATGTGGCAGCAGGCCGCTTCGACGGCTTCTGGGAATTGAAACTGAGCCCCTGGGATACAGCTGCCGGATGTCTTCTGGTGCAGGAGGCGGGAGGGGTTATTACGGATTTACATGGAGAAGCGTTTACGTTGGCAGCCCCCCATGTCGTCGCATCAAACGGCAAGATACACGGGCAGATCCTGTCTGTATTGCGGGGTGCAAACAAGTAATTCCAATTCCAAATCAAAGCGCTATCTTCGTTGGCATCGGCAATCGGCTCCTCGACGTATAAAGAATACGCCTGCGTCGCCTCTGCCTTGCCGCCTTGATTTCATCTTTGATTTGGAATTGGAGTAAGCTAAGGATTATTGATGAACCGTAAAAAAATATGAAAATTGGGTCATAATCGACGGCTTCGTAAAAAGATCCGCAGGCAACACGCGCAAGTCCTGAGAAATGAGGCGTACTTCTCGTACGCCGCAGTGACGAAGGATGCAGTGCAACGCAGCATCCGGGTTTTTTACGAAGCCGTCTGGATTTCAGAAGCTGTATTCAAATTCCAGGATGATACGATCGTTTTTTTGCCAGCGGCCGTAGGTGCTGTCGCTTTGCCCCCCGAAGAATTCACCCGCGAGTTTTGAAATCAGGCCATCCCGAAGCTTATACTTTGCCTCCAGTCTCTGAAACCGTCCGTAATCAATCTGGTTGACCAGAAAATTACAGACGAACTGAAAAGACAATTTATTGTTGTACTCAAAATTTATACGGCTCAGGATGTCATTACGGCCGAGGCGCGATTGCTTTGAACTGGACACATAGTTTTCCGCATTCTGAACTCTGGTGATGATTTCATTGGCGTATTCAACGGTTACATCGATCTTTTCCAGCCATAGCTTCTTGGCGAAGTCATCAAAGGTATAAGTAAAGCCGCCCACGTAATTGAAATAGTCGTCATCCTTCCGGTCGTAACTGAAATTATAGACAACCTCTCCATGAAATTCCCAGCTTTCATAGGTTGTGGAAAAACCGGCGGCATAGTCGTCCACCTTGACGACTTCCTTGATGCGCTGGGGTTGGGTGGTTCCCGGA
>JALNVY010000176.1 GCA_023231165.1 Syntrophales bacterium
AAGGTCTTCCCAAGCTGGCTTTAATCGTGGCCCTGGAACATCACTTAAAATATGATGGCGGCGGCTATCCGCACGTTAAGGGAAAATGGCAAACTAATATTGTCAGTCAAATAGTCTCTATTGCAGATGTATTTGATGCCCTTCGGACAAAACGCCCCTATCGAGAAGCGATGCCGCCTGGCGAGGTTGAAAGAATACTTCGTCTGGGAAGCGGTGTATCTTTCAACCCTTTTTTGCTTGAGCACTTCCTTGAAGGGATAAAAAACAAAGACCTGCAATCAGAACATGTGTAGTTCTGCAATGATAGTCATTGTGTCCTCAATTCGATAAGTAACTGACATTTATCGGCGCCGGGAAAGCCATTGTGCAGATTCACCTCTATCAGCGCAGATACTCGTCAACATTAACCGCATCAATCTGCTCCGGTCGCAGGAAGCGCTCAGCATAGCGCAGGTACACTCCCGAGCGCAAAAACAGATCGAACAGTTCCGGGTCCACATGAGCGTTATTCTTCATGATGTCCATAATACGTAGTGCCTCGGACAGGGTTTTACCGCGCTTGTATGGACGATCTACCGCAGTCAGTGCTTCGAAGATATCTGCAATAGCCATCATCCGCGCCGTCCTGCTCATTTCATCACATTGCAAGCGTCTCGGATATCCCCTGCCATCCATTGTCTCATGATGGCCGCCGGCAATTTCCGGCACACGTTTCAAATGTTTCGGAAATGGCAACTGAGAGAGCATGATAATGGTCTGGACGATGTGATCGTTAATTATGTAGCGTTCTTCCCCGGTCAAGGTGCCACGGTCGATAATGAGGTTATAGATCTCACCTCTGTTATGGATGTTTCGCGGTACATTCAGCTTAAAGCCCCAGCGGTTATCAGGGCAGATTTGATCGTTGGTCTGCCGCGGAATGATGTGTTCGGCTTTATCGGCCAGCAGCAGCTCAATCACCGGTAGCGGTGCGGCGGCGGTGAGCGCCTTACGTGCCTGTTCCTCTTGCGAGATCCCGATCCGGTCATCAAGGGTTCGCAGCCACGTTCGGGAAGCAATCGCCGCCAATTGGACGATTTTTTCGGGCGCCATGAATTCGCCGCCTTCATTACAGCGGGCAACAAAATCAAATTCCTCATCCAGTACCCGCCATTGCCGTTCGAGTTCCGGGAGAAGTACTGCAACATCTTCACCATTGGCAAGCCGCTTCCAGTAATCAATTTCAGCGTCCCGCTTCAGCACCTCAAAACGCATTCTTATTTCGTGTAACCGGTCGTAGATGGTTTCCAGTTTGGTCGCTTTGTCAACCACATACTCCGGCGTAGTGACTTTACCACAATCATGCAACCAGGCGGCGATGTGCAACTCCTCCCATTCATCATCGCTAAGCTTAAAATCCTTCAGTGCGCCCTCTTTCGAATCGCAGGCAGCCTGAGCCAGCATCCTGGTCAACTCCGGTACGCGCTGGCAGTGCGCGCCGGTATAGGGCGATTTTGCATCAATGGCGCTTGCCATCAGCCTAATAAGCGATTCCAACAGGTCACGCTGGGCCTTGAGGAGACGTTGATTGTCGATGGCGATTGCCGAGACGCCGGATAGCGCCTCAATAAACGACACCAATTCCGGTTTTACGTCTTCATCCCCCGTTGGCGTTGGAGCCGGCGTTGCCGACTTCAACAGGCACAGCAGGCCAATCAGTTCGCTTTGACGGTTACGCAGGGGTACGGAGACCAGGGTGGCGACGTCATGCCCGAGCCTCGTCAGGAGCGAATCGAGCCAGGCAACCCCGGTTTGGGAACGGGCAATCCGAATGACACGGGTCTGTCCTGTGCGGGCGGAGGCAATAAGCGGATTATCCTGATCAGCCTGGTCCAGCCGCAGTACCGGTAAATCTGTCGCTACCGCTGAGGTGGTCAAAAAATATTGGATAACCGGCGTGAGGGTAATCTCATCATCCTCCAAAAGATAGATGAAACCGCCGTCAGCCGTGGCGGCGCTGCTGGTTTCATTCAACACACGTTCAAATAATCGGTTAAAGTGACGTTCGGAGGCCAGCGTTGAGCTGATATCGAGAAATTTGCGGATTGCCGAGCGCATTAAATAAACCGCCTGGGCAAGGTGGTGAATTTCCCAGATAAACGATTTTACATCCTTGCCGGTTTCGGAAAAACGGAAGGCGCGAATTTGCCGGGCATCCTCGGCAAGGCGCCGCAAGGGCTTGGAAATCATTCGCGACACCATCCAGGCAATCGGTATCATCAGTAACACGATCAGAATCGTAATCAGAGTCGCATTGTTCCGGATCGCCACCGCCTCGGCAAGCAGTTCATCCATCGGTGCGGCAATCGCCATCACGCGTTCAACTTTACCAGTTTGAGGAAACTGAATAACCTCCACCTTCCAGTCACGCCGGCCATCTTTAATAATACTGCTGAAATCGCTCTTGTGCCGACGATATTCCGCCATGACCAGTTCAAGAATCGGCACCCCCATCTCGCCCACCTTCGGCAGGCGCAGCTTGCCTTGCCCATTATCCACGACCCGCTGCATCAAATATTCCGGTTGATCGAAAGCAATTACCTGTTCATTACTGTCGAACCAGACCATGCGTGTCGAGGGCGTTATCTTGCGGGAAAGGAGCAGCTTAGATGCATCTTCCATTGTCGCATCCACGCCCACCACGCTATGGCCGTTCCCACTGCGGCGCGAAAATGTCATCCCCAGTTCGCGGGTAGTAAAAAAGATATAAGGGTCGGTGCGCACCAGGCGGCCTTCCCGCACCGCCCGCTGATACCAGTCACGGTCGCGAGGATCAAATCGATAGTCGGCCCGAGGCGCACGGCTAATTTCGGTGAGTGATGCATCGAAAAAAAGATACAGTCCCCGTATCGGCCGCCCGGCAGTGCGCTCCACGCTCTGCACCATATAAGCGGCGTTGGCCGGCGCCGTAAATGCCTTCCTCATTGCCTCCGTACGCAAAGGGCGTACCAGGAAAAAACTGCCGTCATCATAAGCAACATAGATCGACGCTATCGACTTATGCGTCAGCAGTTCCTCGTGAAGATAAGGCAGGCTGAGGAGGCGCTCTTTCAGAGTAGTCGCACCGGTAATTCGCTGGTAGGCAAATATGGAGGTAAGGTTCTGAATTGGTGCATAGCTCAGTTCGACCGTCATTCGCATCTCCACCTCAATCTGATCGAACAGCTTGTCGGCGGAGTCCAGGATCAAGCGGCTATTCTGGGTATGGTTGTACCATCCAAGCGTTGCCCCGGAGATCAAAATCAATAGGGAGAACAGAAACCCGATATGCACATGTAAGGGATAACGCGTTCGATATTTAAAGATCTCAGGAAATGGCAAATGCGGCATCAATGCCCTCCATACTTAACTCTACTTAGCTGCCGGAACGGGCTTTCAGAAAGACACTTGTGATTTCATCGAATGTTTTCCGGATATCATTGACGTTCCCCTCCCCAATCTCTGAGGTTGACCAGATGGTCTTGGTTTTTTCCGATTCCGATATGGAACCACCGGTCTTGTTTCTTGTTACCTCAATTTCGACGGTGTACTGGTATTTCTGCTTATCCAGCTTTACCGCCTGGATCGTGGCGTTGAGAACAGGTTTTTCGGGGGTCCTCCGCCACTCTTCCTCCGGAAGGATCTTGATGCCGGATCTTTCAACCTTCGCGGCGAGTTCCTTAAGAACTTCCTCCCGCCGCAGTCCATCCTTTTCCAGCTCCGGAATCAGTGGTTCAACGACCAACCGCATTCCTTTCAGGCCCCGTATTTCATTACCATAGATCAGGTTTGTCACACCGATTTTCACTTGTGTTGTCATGTCGAACTTGACAACAAAGAAAATCATCAGTACAAATAAGATAAGGAAAAGCAGCGACCGGTTACTCATGGTTTCCCTTCTTTCCCAGCCGATAGGCGTCGATCACGGAAAAGATCCAGCAACAGGATATTACGAGCACGATGACGGAGGAATAAGGGTCGCCGGATGCGGCGGAGGTCACGGCGAGATTGGAGGCTACGTTCATATCCAAAGCACCGCCGGCCTGGATTTTATCGAGGGCCTCCAAGGCGCGGAACGTCGCCCTCGTAATCAGAACGCCCAAGCCGGTCAGGACGAGAACCATCGGGAGCAGCCCCCGCAGGTAACGCTTAAGGTACATCTGTCCCACACCGGGGAAAAGCAGGGCCGATAACAGCGCGGCTTTGCTAGACTTTTTCATGGCCCAATCCTCCTGTTTTTATGTCGTCCATGAGGTTACGCATTCCCGAATGCGTGGGAGAGAATGCTTACATAGATAAATACCAAGCCACTATCCTTCATGCCTCCCGCTTGTGCGGGAGTGAAGGGGTAATGGACTCATTTCGGATCTATCGTTGATGAATCATAAATAAAGCACGCATAAAAAGATCCCCCCAGAAGATATAGGCAATGGCGGCCAGGGAAAGGAACGGTCCGAAGGGGATGGCGTATTGCATATCCTTCCCCCGGAGTACCATGAGCGTAATCCCGACGATTGCGGCCGTCAGAGAACTGATGAGAATAATAAAAACCAGGGACTTCCACCCCAGAAAAGCCCCGAGCATGGCCAGGAGTTTAATGTCCCCGCCCCCCATGCCTTCCTGTTTTCGCAGGAAGGCGTACACTGTGGCGATCAGATAAAGAATCCCCCCGCCCGCCAGAAGCCCCCACAGTGCTTCATAGAAGGGCACCTCCATCACAAACACCGCCGCGAGAAAAAATATGGGGATTCCCGGCAAGGAAATGATGTCGGGAATGATCTGGTGATCAATATCGATAAAGGTGATGACGAGGAGGCTGGCGACAAATATAAAAGCCGCCAGAAACTTCAAACTTAGGCCGTATTTCCAGAAGAGGAACAGGGCCAGTGCTCCGGCAAGGCCTTCCACCAGCGGGTACCGCCATGGAATCCGCGTCCGGCAATCCCGGCATTGTCCCCGCAGCAGCAAATAACTCAGAAGAGGAATGTTGTCATAAAAACGAATGGCATGGCCGCAGGCAGGGCAGAAGGAGCGGGGCGTAACGATGGAGCGTTCTTCCGGAAGGCGCCAGATACAAACATTTAAAAAACTGCCCACGGCAGCTCCAAAGACAGCGATAAAGACATCCATCCACCAGATCATATTACCGCTTCCTTAATTTTGCTGGTGTCGCATTTAGATTGCCTATATCAGGGAAAGGGGGCGGTTGAATCCCGCCCCCAAGGAATCACTTCTTATTATTTCGATGATTTGCAGAAAGCTGTTGACGTCGCAATGATCATTCCCAGCAACATA
>JALNVY010000177.1 GCA_023231165.1 Syntrophales bacterium
AAAACCCTTGATATACGGTCTCTATAAAAAACCCCTGAGCGGGTCGGACATCGAGGCCCGCTCTTTTGACATCATCGACCGTGAGGCGCCGGCTCATCATTTTACTGCTCAGGAATGGGAAGTAGTCCGCCGGATGATCCATACAGTCGGCGATTTCGGCATCCTGGGGGATATACGGTTTTCCTCAGCAGCGATCACGGCTGCAACGGCGGCCCTGCAGAAGGGATGCCAGCTTTACGTGGACTCCAATATGATCCGCAATGGTCTGTCTCTGGATCGCCTGCACTCCGCATATCCCCATTACCGGCGGGAGCAGATTCATTGCTATATTGCCGACGACGACGTCGCCCGCGAAGCGCGCGAGCAAGGTCTTCCCCGCTCGTTATTTGCCGTGCGCAAGGCTAAGGCGGTCCTAGACGGCGGTATCGCCGTTTTTGGCAACGCTCCGGTGGCCCTGCTGGAACTGAATCGTTTTATCATGGAAGAGGGGCTGCGTCCCGCCCTGGTTGTTGCCATGCCGGTAGGATTCGTCCATGTAATCGAAAGCAAAAAGGAACTCATGTCTCTCGGTGTCCCCTGCATTAGCTTGATGGGACGTCGGGGTGGAAGCCCCTTGGCGGTCAGCGTCATCCACGCCTTGTGTTCACTGGCTGCGCAACCGGTTCCCCGGAAAGAAAATAACATCTGATTGGATTAAGTAAATCAAATGCTTAGGGGTATATTTACGGATGAAAGATAATTATAGTAAAGAAGCGGTCATTCTTATGGGGCATGGAAGCCGTGTTCCCGGGGCAGGGGAGGGTATGGAAAAAGTTGCCCAATGGCTGAAGGAAAAGCGTTCCGGGACGATGATTGAAATATGTTATATGTCTGAACTTGGCCCACACTTCCCGGAAATTCTTGAGAAATGTGTTAGGGAGGGGGCGGATAAGATCATCGTCATGCCCTATTTCCTTCACCTGGGGATCCATCTTCGCGAAGATATTCCGGCCATGATGGGGAAGGAAGCAAAAAAATACCCCGGTTTGACCCTAATTCTCGGCCGGCATCTGGGATTTGACGAGTCTCTGGCGGAACTGGTCGGTAAACGTCTGGACGAGTCCCGGGAATTAGATGATATCCGGGGGATAAAACGGTAAAAGCATAGGAATTTTGTGAAGGAATGAAAACGATCTGTAATTATTACGCCGAAAAGGCCCCGGTATTAGTAAGACGTTCTATGGGCATGGCTTTGCTTTTATCGGTTGCGGTCATGGTGATTGCCGGCTGTGCAACCCCTTCTCCCCGCTTGCAGCCCTCCGGTCTGAATACGACCTTTGCCGTTGCGGAAGACACCCCTTTTGCGGCTTATCTTCAAAAGACCAGGGAAATGATGATCAAGGCCCGGGTGGATATCCATGACGATAACCGGGAGGAGGTCTTGAAGGCCAACATGCCTTTTGAGCTGCGGCCGGACCAAGAGAGCTTCCCGAAAGGAAAAGATGGAAAATACCGGAGGGGCATCCTGCTGATTCACGGTCTTTCCGATTCGCCTTACCTGCTTCAGCCCCTCGCCAGTCACCTTCAAAAACAGGGGTTTTTTGTTCGGACGATTCTCCTGCCCGGGCACGGGACAGTTCCCGGAGATCTGCTTAACATCCACTACCAGGAGTGGATACGGGCGGTCCAATATGGGGTCCGGGGTATGAAAGGGGAGGTTACGGATCTCTTCCTGGGCGGATTTTCCACCGGCGCCGCCCTGAGCGTTCTGGAAAGTATGAAAGATAAGGAAATCAAAGGGCTGATTCTGATTTCTCCCGCGCTGGCGGTCAAGGATAGGAGAATTGCCTTGGCAGGGATGCTCAGCAGGGTCAAAGACTGGGTCGGTGATATTCAGGATGATGTGGATTATGTCAAATATGAAACCTTTGCCGTGAACGCCGCCTATCAGATCTATCTGTTAACCAGGGAGATCGACATCCTTTTGGAGCAGGGCAATCGCATCGAAGCCCCTGTCTTTGCCGCCCTGTCGCGGGAGGATATTACCATCGATCCGAAACGGGCCTTGTTCGTTCTGGATAAATTTGCCTCTTCGCCCCGGAATGTACTGGTGGTATATGGGAAAAATCAACAAAGGGCGGGGGAACTGTTCAACGGGAAGATCTACAATGAAAACAGCTTTCTTGCTGACAAAAAGGTGCTGGATTTTTCCCATGTCGCCCTGCCGATTCCCTGCGATGACCGGCATTACGGCGACCAGGGCGGCTACAAAAGCTGCCTCCATTACCGGGATGACCAGGAGAAGAGAAGGACGTGCCTGATGGATGATTCAATATGGAGGGGCGAGATCTCAGGCGATAATCTGCAGGCCTTCACGGTCCGCCGTTTGACCTGTAATCCAAGATATGACGGGATGATCGAAAAGCTCGATCAGTTTCTCAAAAGCGTTGCCCAATAAAGAGGATCACGGTCTGATGACCTCTTTCGGCCACGCCGTAAGCGAGGTAAGCGGGGCCGATGAAGGTGTTGGCCCCGACAAAGACGCTGCCTGCATAGATGAGCGAACTCAAGGTTACGTCGCTCCGGTTCTGCCAGGCGTTGCCCGCTTCGGCGGAGAAGCCCAGATAAAGATCCGTACGGAAATCCCCCAGCCCCACATTGCCCATGTTCCGGTAACAAATAATTTCGGCAAGCCCTATATGCTGACCGGACAGCTCATCGGGTCTAAATCCGGAAAGGTTCAGGAAACCACCAATCGTATAAGCGTTCTGGATCTCCCCATCCCCATCAACGACACCGCTGTATAAAACCTTCGGAATGACGGTGATCTTGCCCCACGTTTTAGCAACCATCCCGCCGATATCAATGCCCGAAAATTTGTTGTCCGACCCAAGCTCAGGAATACCGGAGATCACCTTGGCCCCGCCGGCGGCCCCTTTGAGAGGGAAGTTGAAATTGTCCAGGGTGTTATAGGCGAAAGACGAAGTTATCCCGCCTTCATTAAAACTTTCCGTTGGCCATAGGGAAGGATCGCCAACATTAAGACGGGTGGCGCCGTAAGCCCGAAAGATGCCCAGCCGGAATTCCCCCCAGTTTCCAAACTGACGCCCTATATCCAGACCGCCAAGCAGTCCCTTGATCCGGTACTCGGCGATAACATTCCCGCTGTTGGAGTCGAAGACATTGGCGTTCCACTCCCGGTAGTCAACCCGGGGGGCAACAAAGTAGCGTGTCCCATAGTCCAGAGGCTGGTAGAATTCGCTGAATACGCGGGGCAGATCGCCGATTTGCAATTGATTTCGCCATTCGGCGCCGAGAGAATTGATTTCTGTCCTCGTGATCCGTCCCCCGATGGTATAGCTGTTGTTACCCTTAAAATCGTCGGCCAGGCTCAGACTGAAGCGCAGGTAAGTGGGGCCCCATGATTTTTCCACGGGATCGAAAATCAGACCCGTCTTGCCGTCTTTCTTTTCGAGGTGAAAATCGACCCGCTCAAAGGTATCGAGACCATAGAGGCGGATAATATCTTTGTTGAGGGTTTCCACGTCAAGCTTTTCCCCGGCCTTTGTTTCTATCTGGGCCTCAAGGACCTTGGGAGAAATCTTGGATCTGTTTTCCACGATGATAGGGATGCCGGTCATTTGCTTCAGCTTGGCGCTTAAATCCAGATTGATATCGTCGGCATTATTCCCTTTCGTCACCGTCATGATTTGGGCGCCAGCGGGAATTGTTTGGGATTTTATTTCTACTTTTACATAATCAATCTTCGGCAGTTCCATAGGGTGCTGACGCTGACGGGCCAGATAAATCTGAAAGTTCTCGGGAGACACGGACAACCGGGCCAGGCGGTCTGTATACTTTTTTGCCGTATCCTGACCGATACTTATGGCTTCGGAGGTTTTTGAAAAATCGGTGGTCCCCAGATTGCCAAGTTGGGGCTGGATGAGGATATCCTCCGGTTTGAGGGACTGCAACTGGGTCTGGACATTTCTCTGAATAAGGATGGTCATGACCTGAGCCGTGATGCTGGTGGGAGAAGTCAACCCCGCCCTGGTCCGGAGAGGTGTCCCGATATCGACGATGATCAGGATGTCTGCCCCCATGCTTCTTACTACATCGACGGGGAGATTGTTGGCTATGCCGCCGTCAACGAGCATCTTTCCCTTGATTTCCATGGGGGCGAAAATGCCGGGGATGGACATGCTGGCCCGAATGGCCTCGGAAAGGTCCCCGGCGCCGATAACCACTGCCTGTCCGGTTTCGATATCGGCAGCCACGGCTCGAAAGGGAATATGGAGCTTGTCAAAGTCATTGCTTCCCGAAGTATGCAGGAGCATTTCTTTCAGGAGCAGATTCAGGTTCTGTCCCTGGACAAGGCCTTTGGATGTGACTAAATTACCGTCCCGAATGCCGAGATTCAGGTCTATTTTATAGGCCTGGCTGTCCTCTTTGCGTCGGAAGGAGAGCTTGTCAGCTGACTGTTTGTCCGTAAAGGCCTCGTTCCATGGGATGCTGGTGACGAGCTTCTCCAGATCGGCAGGCGAAGCGCCCGCCGCGTAGAGGCCGCCGACAATGGCCCCCATGCTCGTTCCGGCGATGCAGTCGATGGGCACCCGCATGTTTTCCAGGACCTTCAGAACGCCGATATGGGCGATTCCCCGAGCCCCCCCGCCGCTCAGGACAAGGCCAATACGGAGACGTTTGTCTGTCTTGGGTTCTTCAGAGTGACCGTATCCTGCGGAAAAGAAGATCAGGGCGGGTAAAAGGATAAAAAAAATCCCCCAGCGAGATGGAAGAGAGAATATGTCCCGAATTCTACAAAGCCCGGTTGATTGTAGAAGGATCAATAAAATCACCTAGTGAAACGAAGAAACTAAATGGTGTTTTTGAGAAGTTATCAAAATGATTCGGATCGACCTTTTCCTTACGCTCCTGACATCGGGGATTAACCGACCATGACAAATTTGTCAATCATTTAATATTTCATTATTCATTGTGAAACCGTCAGAAATAATGGGGAAGATGCTGAGTGATTACGCCGGCGAGGAACTTCAAGTGTGTTCCAGGGAAGGAGGGGAATACCCTCCTTCCCTGAAACACCTGCTTCTTTGGTTAAGTATTTAAGATCTACGACTGCCACCGCCACTACCACCGCCGCGATTACCGAAACCACTGCGAGGTGGCTGACCACTGAAGCCACCGGGCTTCCTGGCGGGACCGCCGGGAGATCGCGGCCGGTCATCCTGCTCGCCTTTGGGCTTA
>JALNVY010000178.1 GCA_023231165.1 Syntrophales bacterium
GGCGGCGATTCGACCAAGGTTTACAAGATCATCGAAGAGGCGGACGGAGTGGTCGTGGCTATGGACTCCTGCACGGGGATGAAACCATTTATGACAGAAATCGAAGAAAACACGGGCGATCCCATCGCCGCCGTTGCCGCCCGCTATCTCCAGCTACCCTGTTCCTGTATGACCCCCAATACGCGGCGTCTGGACGAACTGGACAAGACTATCGCCCGTTTCCAGCCCGACGTCGTCATCGAAGTGGTCCTCCATGCCTGTCATTCCTACAACATCGAGTCCTACAAGATTATGAACCATGCTAAAAATAAGCATAATCTGCCGTACCTGAAGATCGAAACGGACTACTCCGACGGAGACGTCGAACAAATCCGGACCCGCGTGGAGGCATTGTTTGACAGTCTCTAATATTCCCGGCCCGCTGATCAACGACCGTTATAAGTCGGATCCAGTTGGCCGGTTTCTTGATTTTATTCTAAAAAAAAGAGAGCAGGAGCTCCCCTTCGTCGGTTTATATTGCGGTTACGCCCCCGTGGAGCTGATCCGGGCCATGGGGGCCGTCCCCGTTTCCCTTTGCGCATCGTCGCAAAGGACAATTCCGGCAGCGGAAGCAGTCCTGCCCGCCAATCTCTGCCCGCTGATTAAATCCAGCTTCGGATTCATCCGCACCAATACCTGTCTCCTCTTTGAACTCTCCGAAGCCGTAATCGGCGAAACGACGTGCGATGGGAAAAAGAAGATGTTCGAACTCATCTCCCATCTCAAACCTACCCACGTTATGGATCTCCCCCAACTGCCCGATGAGGAGGACGTCCGGGAACGCTGGACAGAGATGGTTAGCAAACTCAAGATCTTTCTGGAAACGACATTCCAGGCCAATATCGCTGCGGACCGCCTTGAGGCGGAAATCAGGGAGACAAACAAAAAGTGCGGCCTTATCGACGGTTTTTTTGATTATATGACCTTGCATCCTCCCCCTCTCAACTGCCAGGAGCTATATGATGTCATCGGTCTCGATGCGGTCACGAATAGCGGCGAACTTCAGGCCCTTATGGCCGGCATCTCCCGGACGCTGGATGAGCGCATAGCCGCAGGGATCTGTTTCGGGACACCCGCTTCCCCCCGGGTTCTCGTTAGCGGTTGTCCCATCGGCGGCGACTCGGGAAAGGTTATCAGAATCATTGAGGAGGCGGGCGGGGTTATTGTTGCCCTGGAGGCATGCAGCGGCATGAAGGGATATTCCATCCGTATCGAGGAGGGAACCGGCGATCCCCTGCGGGCCGTAGCGGAAGCGACCCTGAAGATTCCCTGCTCCTGCATGACGCCGAACGGCGGACGGCTTGCCATGCTGGACAAGATGATCAGGAGGTTCCGCCCTGACGTCGTCATCGATGTAGTTCTCCACGCCTGTCACGCCTACAACGTGGAATCTTACAAAATCATGAAGCACGCGCAATATCGGCATGGTTTGCCATGCCTGAAGATAGAAACGGACTATTCCGACGGCGATGTCGAACAGATCCGGACCAGGGTGGAAGCCCTCTTCGACAGTTTATAACCGTAAAAGATCATAGGTTTCCCTTGGTTTTTTCTCCGCCACCGCCAGCAGGGGAAATTCTTCTTTCATGCTATGCTGCCGGACGGTATAGACTTGTTCCTGATCCTGGCTGAAGGCCGCTATGATCTCGCTGATCGTCCGTCGGTCGTCGTTGTTTAGCATGCCGATGGCCAGCGTCGTCGGTCCCCGGAAATTCTGCGGGCTGAAGAGGAACTGTTCGGGTCCGGCCAAGTTGGTGATCCTCTCGTTTTCCTCCTGGGTGCGGCCCAGAATCGCCTTCACACCGGGTCGCAGGCGGAAATGGCGGCCCATGGTGGTCAGCACCAGATCGGTCTGCATATAATCGGGTTGATGGGCAAAGAGGTCTTGCAGGCGGGCGGCGATCACCTTGTCGGTCAGGAGGCAGCCCCCGGCCGGGCATGGGTAGTCTTTGACGCCCAGCTCTGCGGCCAAGGCGAACTGTGGTTTTCTGGTCCGTCCGGACATATCGAGGAGCTTTTCCCGATCCACAATACCCTCCCGTTCCGGCCGGGTGGGCTCGAAATGCAAGGCCGACAGAGGCCGCAGAATGAGGCCGGCCAAGCCGCTTTCCCGCTCGATCAGGTTTATCGTGTGGCGCTGTTGGGACATGGGCCGCTGTCCCAGAACTTCTCCCGTGATGACAAAAGAAGCACCTAACTCGGGCATCATCTCTTTGACCTTGCGGAGCATGTAGATCCGGCAATCGATGCAGGGATTTATCCCGCTGCCGTGGCCGTGGGGTGGGCGCTCGACTATTTTGATATAATCCATCCCTTTATGGATGACCCGGATGGGAACATTAAACTCATCGGCAACCTTCCGGGCCTGCATTTTACAACCTGCCGTTTTCGGCGTGCAGTTGCAGAAAACGCTCGTAAAATGGACAGCCGTCATATCGATCCCCTGGTCAATCATCATCTTTACGGCCAGGGTGCTGTCCAGCCCCCCGGACAGGAGGGCAATGGCCTTGTGATTCATCATATTTCCGATTTTAATACCTGTCCTTTCATCTCAAAATAGGCAGATAGTTTTCCCATTTCGGCCCTCTCCCACCGGGTAAGGATCCCCTCACCCAGTTTCTCTCCCCAGTAGCCGTTAGCTATAACCGTTGCCGCCCCGTCCAGCCATGTGGTCAGCTCTTCCGCCGGTCCGGCTTGGACAAACATGCTGATATCATTTACAAACAGGATGTCCCGGTTCTGCCCGTGCAGCCTGGGGAAGAGTGCCGCTATATTCTGCCGGTTATTCCGGGCCTTTGCCAATGCCTCTTCCTCCGTTTTTGAGCTCAGACGGGGCGCTTTGAAATGACCGTCGAGATAAAGAACCCCCTGGCCCTCCGGCGGCGCCAGCTTGCCGCCGGCACCGGGCAGTCCCCTTGCTCTTGCTATGCTTTCAGGGATCTCCGGGGCCATGTCGACAATTGCCATCCGCGCACCGAGTCCCTGCCGGCACATGGCCGCGAGAATCTCCCTCGTCCAATAGGTCTTGCCCGTATTGACATCGCCCAGGATCAGCGTCTTTATCCCTAGATAATCCTCAATGCGGATTTCCTGCCCGATTTTCATTTCTGACCTCGCTGAAGGGTTTCCGGAAGAAACAGGAGCATTGCCGCCCCCAGGAGATAAACGACACAGGTCAGGGCGAGACCTGTCTGCAATCCGTACATTTTCCCGATGTAGCCGATGGTATAAGGGGCCACAACGGCGCCGATCCGGCCCATGTTCCAGCAGAATCCCCCCGCATAGGCGCGTAGATGCTCCGGAAACAGCTCCGCATAATAGGCGCCGAGGATGCCGCCGGCCCCGCATAGTGAAAATCCGACAAACATCCCCCACCAGAAGAGAAAAACGGGGTTGGTAACGATGATGTAAACCGCCACGGCAGCGGCGGTGGTCACAAAGGCGGCGATCATGCCCCGGCGGCGGCCGAGCCGGTCGGATATCATGCCGAAAAACTGAAATCCGAAGAACATGCCCACATACATGACCATGGAAAAACCGGCCATCGTCGTCAGGCTCAGACCCCGTTCCTGGGTCAGAAAAGTGGGTATCCAGTAGGCCGCTCCCCAATAGCCGGCAAGATTGATGATGCTTACCAGGGTCGCCATGAGGGTGATTTTGGCCAGACCTCCTTCAAAGATAGCCCCGATGCCGACCCGCCGTTTGCCGGGAGAACCGTCCCCGACAGCCACACGGCCTGCGGGATCGGCAGGGATGAGGCGCAGCACGAGAAGTACGGCGGGGATCGAAACGGTACCGATGAGGAAGAGGATTTGCCAATCCATATGGAGGACCAGACGCCCCACCAGGGAGGCCAGGACGGCGCCCACGGCGAAGCTGCTGTAAACGAACGACGAGGCGCGTCCCCGGTATTCCGGCGCCCAGTGCTCAGCGATGAGGGCGGCGCAGGGCCCCCAGATGCCGCCGATGGCGATGCCGGTCACCAGCCGGAGGACCATCCACTCTCCCCAGGAATGAATGAAATAAACGGCCCCCATCCCGATTCCCAGCCAGACCAGGGCCAGGACCAGGGCAAAACGGCGGCCGTAATTTTCGGCGATCAGTCCGAAGAGGACGCTGCCGGCCATGGCCCCCAGCATGGTGGCCGATCCCAGGAGCCCCCCTTCCGGCAGGGTCATATTCAATACCTTGAGGAGGACGGGCATGGCGATGGCCAGGACGATCAGGTCATAACTGTCCAGGAGATACGTCAGAAATGCCGCCCAGAGGACCGGCCAGCGGTAACGGCTCCCGCTGCTCATGCCACACCCCCTTTAACCTGACCGATCAGGGCGGCAAGTTGCCGCGCCGCCGCGCCAATGTCCATCTGGTCCATGATGGCCGAGACGACGGCGACGCCGTCCACGCCTGTCGCCATCACGTCCCGCGCGTGCTCTGCCTTGATTCCCCCGATGGCCGCAATGGGAATACGGACCGCCGCCTTTATCCGGCGGAGATCTTCAAATCCGACCTGCTCGTTGCCCAGTTTAGTCGCTGTTGGGAAGACAGCCCCCACCCCCAGATAATCGGCGCCCTGTTCTTGAAAACGCAACGCCTCGGCGACGGTGGCGGCGGAGGCGCCGATGATCCGGTCTTTGCCCAGGATCTTCCTCGCTACGGGGATAGGCAAATCATCCAAACCAAGATGAACGCCGGCTGCATCCACGGCCAGGGCGATATCCAGCCGGTCATTGATGATGAGCGGAACGTGATACTTGTCCGCCGTCTTTTTTACTTTTTTCGCCAGTTGGTAATAGTCCTGCGAAGATATCTCCTTTTCCCGGAGTTGCAGCAGCGTCACGCCGCCTTGCACCGCCTCTTCCAAGACGTCGCACAGATTACGGCCACCGAGCCAGCGGCGGTCCGTAACCAGGTAAAGACGGCAATCAAAGTTTATCTTTCCCATCTGAAAATACAACCTCATTTCCTTGAATACATTCAATCATATTTCGCACACCAACCGCTCTTCCCCGGAATATACATATCCGGCATTGCTCCGCACGTAGCCCAGAAGGGTTACATTATACTTTCTGGCCAGGTTAACCGCGGCCGCCGTAGGCGTCGACCGGGAGACAAGAAGAGGGACGCCGAGCCGGATGACCTTGGTGATGATTTCCGAAGAAACCCTCCCGCTCAC
>JALNVY010000179.1 GCA_023231165.1 Syntrophales bacterium
CAAGATGCTCAGTAAACGTATCATCCCCTGCCTGGATGTCCGGGACGGCAAGCTGACAAAAGGCATTAAATTCAAAGGCAATATCGACATCGGCGATCCCGTGGAGGCGGCCCGGGAATACTACGAACAAGGGGCCGACGAAATTGTTTTCTATGACATCACCGCCTCGTCGGATGCTCGCAACATCATGCTCGACGTGGTCCGCCGGGTGGCAGAGACGATCTTCATCCCCTTCTCCGTCGGCGGCGGGATTCGTAGCGTCGGGGACATGCGGGCCGTCATTCTGGCGGGAGCGGAGAAAATCAGCATCAATTCCGAAGCTGTGAAGAATCCCGCCCTTATCGAAGCAGGGGCGAAAGCCTTCGGTAATCAGTGCGTGGTTCTGGGTATGGACGTAAAGAAGGTCGCGATCCGCCCGGAAATCCCTTCGGGATACGAAATCGTCATCCACGGCGGCAGGATCTTTACGGGCCGGGACGCCCTGCAATGGGCCAAGGAGGGCGAAAGTAGAGGGGCGGGGGAGATCTGCCTCAACTCCATCGACGCCGACGGCACCCAGGAGGGCTATGAAATCGAACTGACCCGGCTGGTTTCCTCGCAGGTCAGGATTCCCGTAATTGCCTCCGGCGGAGCCGGCAAGGCGGAACATCTGCTGGACGTCCTGAACGAAGGCCAGGCTGACGCGGCCCTCATCGCCTCCATCGTCCACTACCGGACCCATACTATCCAGGACTTGAAGACCTATCTGAACGGACATGGTGTAAAAGTACGGATGCAATGGTAAATGATCGCTCATCCAACCCCATCCTCCACCTAACCTCCCCCTTGAAGGGGGAGGAGATAATTAATTATCCGTCAAAATTAAGCTTTTTTACCGTGATATTATCTTTCCTTTGCCTTCTCCCCGCAATCGCGGCGGCCGGTGAACTCCGCACCATGTCCTTTCTTCCCCAATGGCTCCCCCAAGCCCAGTTTGCCGGCTATTACGTCGCCTACGAAAAGGGATTCTATCGTAAATATGGGATAGATCTGAAGATCCTCAAGGGCGGTCCTGATTTCCCCGCTGCCGAAATGCTTGGTAAAAATCGGACTGATTTTACCACTATGTTTCTCTCCGAAGGAATCCAGCAGCGGGATAAAAAGATCCGTCTGGTCAATATCGGCCAGCTCATGCAGCGCTCCGGGTTCATCCTTGTCGCCAAAAAGGGAAGTGGCGTTTCTAAACCATCGGATTTACAAAATAAAAAAGTAAGCATGTGGCCGAACTTCCAGGTTCAGCCCCGGGCTTTTTTCCGAAAATACGGCATCGAGGTCAAACCCATTTCCCAGGGGGCAACGGTCAATCTGTTTCTGAGAGGAGGAGTCGATGCCGCTTCCGCCATGTGGTACAATGAGTATCATACCATCATTAACTCCGGAATCAATGAAGATGAGCTGACCACCTTCTTTTTTGACCGGTATGGTCTCAATTTTCCAGAAGATGGGATTTATGTCCTCAAAGAAACCTATGAGCGGGACCGGGAGCTCTGCTGCAAGTTCGTCAAGGCCTCTCTTGCAGGTTGGCAGTACGCCTTTGAAAATCCCGACGAGGCCACGGACATCGTCATGAAATATATCAAAGACGCCCATGCCGGCGGCAACCGGGTCCACCAGCGCTGGATGCTTGCCAGAATGAAAGATCTGATGCAACCGGTGGATCCCAAAGTTCCCATCGGCGCCCTCAATGAGAAAGATTACGATACGGTTGCCGGAGAATTGCAGAAAAACGGTCTTATCCGGACAATCCTCCCCGTCGGTGAGTTCTATGCCCCTTGCCTTGAATAACCTCAAAGCGACCGGAAAGGGAGGACTGGCCTTCCGGATGTCCCTCTTTATCCTGACCAGTGCAGCCTGCATCTTCATTGCGGCCTTTGGTTACAGTTATTACTATTCCCGAAACCAGATCCTGGCAGATGTAAAAAAGAATGCCGAAATCATCACCATCGCCACGGTGAGTAAGATCGAGATTGTCCTCAACGGCGTGGAAAAGGTTCCCTCCTATCTCGCCCGATCCCTAGGGAGTTCAAAGCCGGCGCTGCCGGAACTTCAGAAACAGATCATCGACCTGCTGCAAACCAATCCCGAGATCTTTGGCTCCGCCGTCGCCTATGAACCCTATGCTTTCGACGCAAAATCAATGTATTCAGCCCCATATATATGCCGGGGGAAATACGGCGGTCTCGTTCCGTCTTTTTTGGGAAGTGACGAATACCAATACTTTTTCCTGGACTGGTATCAGATCCCCAAGGAGCTGGGCAAGCCGGTCTGGAGCGAGCCCTACTTCGATGAGGGAGCGGGAAACATAATGATGTCCACCTATTCCGTCCCCTTCTATAATTTTAAAGGTGGAAAGCAGGTATTCACCGGGATCGTCACCGCCGACATTTCCCTGGAATGGCTGATGGAGACGATCAAGAAGATATCCTCCCATCAATCAAGTTACTCCTTTCTCATCTCCCGCAATGGCGTATTCGTCTCCCATCCGAATAAGGACTACATCATGCGGGAAAGCATCTTCAGCATCGCGGAAGCCAATAATGATCCGTCGCTCAGAGAGATCGGCCGGGATATGGTCCGGGGGGGTAAAGGGTTTGTGACCGTGAATAGTTACTTTGCCGGTCAAAAGGCCTGGATGTACTATGCCCCCCTACCCTCTCTGGGTTGGTCGATTGGGGTGGTCTTCCCGGAAGACAAGCTCTTTGCAAGTATCGGCAAACTGGGTGCCATCATTATGGCGATTGGCGGCGCCGGGTTTCTGGCCCTCCTGGTCGTCATCATCGCCATTTCCGGAACCATTACCAAGCCCCTCCGCGTCCTCGCCGACAAGGCGGGGGAAATCGCCCGGGGTAATCTGGAAGTGGAGGTTCCCACGGTCAGGTCTCATGACGAAGTGGCGGCCCTTTCAAACTCCTTCCAGAATATGAAGGTCGCCTTGAAGGAGTATATCAGCAATCTTGCCGAAACCACCGCCGCTAAGGAACGGATCGAGAGTGAACTGAAGATTGCCCATACGATCCAGATGAGTTTCCTTCCCAAGCGCTTTCCACCCTTTCCGGAAAAGGAGGAATTTGAAATCTTCGCCGCCCTGGAACCGGCAAAGGAAGTGGGGGGGGATCTCTATGACTTCTTCCTGATTGACGAAGAACACGTATTCTTTTCTATCGGTGATGTCTCCGGCAAGGGGGTGCCGGCGGCCCTGTTCATGGCCGTCACCAAAACCCTGATGAAAGGGATTTGCAGCCAGGCGGTTTTCCCTTCCATGGCCCTGGAAACAGTTAATCAGGAACTCTGCAAGGACAACGACTCCTCCATGTTTGTCACCGTATTTTGCGGTATTCTGAACTTCAAAACCGGGGAACTCCTTTTCGCAAATGCCGGCCATAATCTCCCGGTCCTGATTTCCGCGGGCGGTGAAATTAGCTGGCTGGAGTCCCCGCCCGGTTTCCTCCTGGGAATCATGGAAGACGCTGAATTTGAAACTTCCCGGATGATCCTGACTCCCGGCGACACCTTGTTCCTCTATACCGACGGGGTGACGGAGGCTATGAATCTCCAACAGGAGTTCTTTTCCGACCCAATCCTGCTCGAGACTATCGCCAAATGCCCGGACCAGCGGACACCGGAAACGATTATTGACTGCGTCATGAAGGCCGTTAAAGCGTTTACCGGGGAAGAGCCCCAATCAGACGACATCACCATGCTCGCCCTGCATTATCGGGGTAAGGGAGCAGGGAAAGGAATTCATTAGAGAATTCCCGTATGCGCGCCCTTTTTATCGACAAGATATGCGACCTGCGAATTGAACGGCACCCCCTGACACCGGGTCATGCACCTGATCCCGTGGTTACCTTTATAAAAGATTAAACTGGAGAGGGGAAATGGAAGCAGATAAAAGCGAGTAGAACAAAAAGTATGCAAAGTTGATCGCCAAGGTTTGGAGTGATGAATCCTTCAAAGAGAGGCTAACATCAGATCCCAAGGCAGTATTGGAAGCAGAAGGTATCTCGGTACCCAAAGATGTGAATAACAGTGTTTTAGAGTAATCTAAAAAGCAAATTTGTTTAGTTATTCCGCAGAGGCCAGATGATGTAGCTATCGACATAGTTGAAGAGCGTTAAGCTGCATCTGCAGTTGGTTGTATTGCGGGACACTGCATTATGTGCTGGAAATAAGAGGAATAATGAACGCGGTAAAGCGCAAGGAGGCGATGGTTGCGCTCAGGCCGGTATGTATGGGCGATTAACCGTCTTCCATATGGCAGCGTGGTAATTATAATTGGGAAAAGACATTAAAACGGTTGCGATTGCAAGGAGATGCCTATGAAGAAATCAACGAAATTGTTTATCCTTGGAATAGCCTTGTCTATCATTCCCGTTGCCGGGGCGCAGGCGCAGACCGGTTTAATCATCCGTACAGCCGTGGGCGTGGTGAAGCATCTTACCAGTTCTGGTGATGACCCAGGCGGCTATCAGCGCCATCCTCATCACCATCAAGAACGGGGAGATGGAGGAGGCGCCAAAGTGCAGCGACAGGAAGTCGCTTCAGTGATTCTGGAGGCCGATGCTGACAAGGTATATGCTAAGTCCTTGAAGGTTGTTCAGGAAAACAAGAAGTTGCACATCATCGCTAGTAACGATGAGAGCAGGACCATCAATTTTACCGATGGTGAAAGAAATGTCGTGATGAAGGTGATACGTTTTCAGAATAATATCGCCCAGATTTTAGTGAGCGCTGTTTCCACTTCTGAAAAAGCGTCCAATACTTCCCCGGTAGTAGACGGCATCCTCAGCGTCTGCCAGGAAATAAACACCCGTTGCTCCGTAACCGACGATTAAGTACGATTGGCGGTTATAAGTGGATGGCGTCAAGGTCTGGCACATGCCATATTTTTTATGAATGGCAGTCAATCCCTTCAAATCAAAGCGAGAGGTTTCGAGATCTTTCCGGATCAATGATAACGGGATGAAACGTGCAGATTTTTAAACGCGGTTTTTTCGGAATTGATAACCGGGGGCTGCCTGCATATGGAGTGGACACCCCCGGTTTGTTGTTTGATATGGCGCGGGACCGCCGC
>JALNVY010000180.1 GCA_023231165.1 Syntrophales bacterium
AAGTAATCGAGAGAGAACCATATCCCGGGGTGGAGTACGAAAGCCGCAGGGCTTATGTATTTGCGATCAAGCCGGTCTCACCAAAGTAGCCCCCATATGAACTCGACCTGGGGATCTTTCAGAGAATTAGGTCGAAACATAAGGAAGTGTTTTAAATGCGTTGACAGAATGTATCTCTTGGGATACGGTATGGCCCATGATAGAAATCCGCCAGACAGAAACCTATAGAAAATGGTTTGATTCGCTTAAGGATAGAAGCGCACGAATGCGGATTGATATTCGGATCAGAAGAATATCATTAGGAAATTACGGAGATGTAAAACCTGTCGGTGAGGGAGTTTTTGAAATCAGAATCGATTATGGACCTGGATACCGTATTTATTACTTACGAAAGAAGAATACGGTAATAATTCTGCTTTTAGGTGGGGATAAATCAACGCAATCGAAAGATATTCAGAAAGCACATGAATTAGCTCAAAGAGTGGAGGAATAATTATGGGAAGAGAAAAAACAACCCTCTGGGATGTTACAGAACATCTTAAAACTGAAGAGGATATGGCCATGTATTTGGAAGCTGCATTGGAAGAAAACGATCCATCATTAATTGCAGCGGCCCTCGGTGACATCGCAAAAGCTAAAGGAATGTCACAAATAGCAAAACAAACGGGACTAGGTCGCGAAAGCCTTTATAAGGCTTTATCTCCAGAAGGAAATCCGGAATTTTCTACGATTCTCAAAGTAGTTAAGGCGCTTGGCTTACAATTGCATGTTGCTTCAGGGAAAGTGGAGTCTGCTGTCTGAGAATCGCTTCAACCTGAATAGGCGAAAACAATCTCACCGCCGATTTGGCTTTGGCCATATAGGGATCTTTCAGAGAATTAGGCCGAAACATCAGGAAGTTCTTTGTCTGGAAATTAGTAGGATGACCTTAGTTTTTTATTGACTATTTAAAATATCCGTGTATCTTCCCAACATGCCGTAACCTATCAGCTTCGTTCCATGATGAGTTGTTCTTTTCCCCTGAGAGAAAGGAGGACCTTATGGCAACAACCAAAAGCTACAAGCCCCATCAACTTTATGCCGTTCCCTTGGCCGACCTCCAGGCGGACGCCAACCAGCCCCGCAAATTCCTTGACCCCCAGGCCCTGGAAGAACTCACCGCCTCCGTGACCCAGCACGGCATCCTGGAACCGATCTTATTTAGGCAGGACAAAAAGGCCGGCGTCCTCTACGTTGTCGCAGGGGAACGGCGCTGCGCCGCCGCCCGCCAGGCCAACCTGAGTACTGTACCCGCCGTCTTTATCAACAGCGACAACTACACGGAGATCGCCCTCGTGGAAAACCTCCTCCGCCAGGACCTAAACCCCGTCGAAGAGGCCGAAGCCCTGGAGCGCCTCAAAAACGACCACGCCTACAAGCAGGAAGACCTGGCCCGCATCATCGGGAAGGCCCCGATTACCATCTCGGAGACCCTCTCCCTCATGAAGCTCCCCCAGGAGATCCGTGATGAATGCCGCCAGGACCCCACGGTCCCGAAGAATTTCGTGGTCACCCTGGCCCGGAACAAACAGGAGCGGAGCATGCTCAGCCAGTTCGCCAAATACAAGCAACAACGGGCTAAGGCCACCGAAAAGACCGTCCCTACGAGCGGAAGGCGAAGCCCCGCGGAGACCCTCGCCGCCTCCCTGGAAGCGTCGGGAAAAAAGGTTACCGCCATAGACTTTAACGCCCTAACCGAAAGCGACCGCACTATTGTCATCGAGGCCATAACAGGACTGAAAGACACCCTGGAAAACGCCCTGTCCAAGGTGCTGAAGTAGCCGGAGAAATTGACTGAAAATTCTCGTTATTGGGGACAAGGGAAGCTATTCCGGGGTGCACCCGTGGATCGGACCGTGTCCCCGGAAAAAAGGCAAAATTTTCACTCACGCGTCATAACTAAAATTATATCATGGTGTTACGCGCTACTGTGCACAGTAGTCGCTAGATGAATGCAGGACAAGGCTTTCCGGGTTTTCAGCTCAAGATTCGCCATGGACGGGGCTTGCCGGAAGGGTAAATTATGTATCGGGGGTATGGTGTGGTTACTTCGGAACCTAAGGCGGGGCAGAGAATCCGTGACGTCCACTTCACTACCGACGCGATTATTGTTGATCTTTATGATGGACGGACCATATCGGTGCCCCTGACATGGTATCCCCGCCTGCTTCATGCGACAGTGCAGCAACGCTCTAATTGGCGAATTGCCGGGGCTGGCTATTGTATCAATTGGCCGGATATAGACGAAGATTTGAGTTCCTATGGCCTTCTCTATGGCGCCCCATCTCCACGCGGATCAACCAAGGCTGCATAACCACTAAGTGGCCTTTTATTTAGGAGCTGAACCCCGTTGAGGACGCTGGAACCTTGGAGCGCCACAAGAACGGCTGCGTCTACAAGTAAGAAAAAAGTAGCCAAGAGATGTTTTGACAATGGATATTAAAACTGTTTTCCTTGGAGATAGTTACCAAATGAGTCAGAATCTCGACAATGTGAAGTTTTTACACCCGATCGGGGCGTCCACCTTCAAATACGGTGTGACCATACCCGTTGAGGCCCAGACGGAGCGGATGCGTGCTATTGAAAAGGGTGGCAAAGTGGCGGTCAATATTCTGTTCGGAACTGAAGAACCGGTTATGGCCGAAATACGCCGATTAAACAACAATCCGGGACATCTCCAATTCAGGTATGAAAACAAATCACAAGAGCTTCTGCGCCGATATCTGTCCGGCATATTCGGCAGCACGGAAAGGGGTAGTCTTCTTGAGATTGAAGAGGTTATACCGTTTACCTTTCTTTTCAAGCCGATACTCAAAAATACAAAGCCCTCCCTTCAGATCAGCGACATGCTGCTGCATCGACTAGAGCAAAAAGAAATTGAGCGGTTTGCAGAGATTAGTCAGATAAAAGAGTCGTTGGCCACGGTTGAATATGGCACCCGTTTCAGCCAGTCGGACTACAATAGCCGCATCCATGAAGGGCTGACAGTAAAGGGATGGAACCGCGAACAGAAGGTTGTCGAGGAGTTGGGGCTTAAATGTGATTTCGAGAAGAACGGCATCTGGGTCGAGGTGGAATTCGGCAATGCCCGTTCGTATTATCGGGACTATGTGAAATTCATGCTGGCGAAGAAGTACCGAAATGCTAGGCTGGGGCTTCTGCTCTGCCCTACGACATCATTTGCTTCGCTGCTTTGCGAACTTGGACGACAGCGGGCGCGGGAGAACGTAGTACGTGAACGACCGCCAACCTATTCGGGGATGATGAGTTATGAGAAGGCAGCGCGAGAATTGCCATTTCTAGGTTTCATGTTCGATATGCCGATTGTTGTGGCCGGTGTAGAGATTAGCGGGCAGAGCTTATTTCAGGGCAACGCTGTCCCTGGCCAATGACTATGCCATAGCCATTTACGATGGCTTCCCCTCAACCCCTTACCTTAATCTGACCATTCCCCAATGTTACCTGTTTCCACGAGGCGACCAAGGAAGAGCAGACAGCAAATATAAACGATTCAAACCGTGGTTACCGTATTGAGGCCAGAGAAGGATTAACGTCTTGGGTTATGGACACCTTCCAGCCCCGCCAGGAAGAGATCATTGCCTATACCATGAGGAAAAGGGACGCCCGCGTCTTCATACCCACGGGATAGGGTCGCAGGCCTAAAAAAGTGAATCGAGGGAGCGAACCTTCGTGTCTTTCGGCACGTAAACCTGGTGATTCATGCTCCGCACCGCTGACTCGGCCTTGGCAAGATCGGGATCGTTAAGGGCGCGGCTGACCTCACCGGGGGCGACTTCCTTGCTGTAGGCATTGACCCAGTTCACCACGGCTGCCGGGTTGTTCATGGCGATGAGCAGGGCGAGCTGGTTGAGCTTTTCCTCGCTTTCATACATATTCTTCAGAAGCTTTTCATATTCCTCCTGGTTGGTCATGGTCGTGGCGAGAACGGACAGTCTTTCGCAACGGGAGACCCGCTGGATGTCCATGATCTGGGAAGCCGAGGCGGCGGTCTGAAGGAGAGTCTTATTCCAGGCTATATCGCCGAGATTGACCGTCAGGCCCGTGGCGGGGATAGGGATGTTGGTCCCCTTGATGCTGAAACTGCTGCCCTGGTATTCAACAATCGGTTTGCATTCCTGGAGGCATACATACTGGCCGTTCGGCCGTTGCACCTGATAACAGGCATGGCCGCCGGAGCAGGCGGTTAAAAAAGCGGTGCCGAGCAGCACCGATAAAATAAGAGCGGCTATTCTTTTCATGTGATCCTCCGGATTTGTTTATCTGAAACATTCATGACGGCTTGTTGATGCAAGGGGGGATGAAAGCGGCTTTGCAGACCCATCCCCACCCCAGCCCTCCCCTTGAAGGGAGGGAATTCATTTTTAAAGAAGTTCTTCAGGGGAGAGCTTCCCCCTTAACTATCCCTCTTGAAGGGGAGGGAACGTTAAACCTCTAAGGGTTATTATCCCCGAAGCTCGCTTCGTTCCCTGCCGTTTTGGACACTCCGAAGCTTGCTGCGGGGTAGTTTATTTTTCCAATGTATTGCTAAGGGGTCCTCACCAGCCGGACGCCGATGCTTTTGAACCATTTGCCCGGGTTAAAGAAGAAACGAAACGAGGAGCGGGTGTCTTTTGCCTGGTCCAGCCAGCAGCCGCCCCTCAAAATCCGTGCTGTACCGTCATTGGGTCCTTGGGGGTTGTCTTTAGGTCCTGCTTTATAATAATTTTCATCGTACCAGTCCTGAACCCATTCCCAGACATTTCCGGTCAGGTCGTAAATCCCCAGGACGTTGGGCTTTTTCTCGCCCACCCGATGGGGCCGGTCTTCCGCGTTTGCTTCGTACCAGGCGAAATCGCCGAGCCTGCCTTCGCTGCTCGTCCCCGCCCATTTATCCATCTTACCGCCGCTCCGGGCGGCATACTCCCATTCGGCCTCCGTGGGGAGGCGGTACTTTTGGCCGGACTTCCCGTTCAGCTCCGCAATGAAAGACTGGGCATCGGACCAGCTTACGGACTCCACCGGG
>JALNVY010000181.1 GCA_023231165.1 Syntrophales bacterium
CATCCATCATCTAAATCTGTGCACCGTTAATAAATGAAGCAACCCCCGAACAACAATTAAGGAGGTACTCATGATGGAACGGCGGATTTTCCTATGGATGGGACTGAGTGTCCTGTTCTTTACATTGCTGATCTGTACGGATGGATTTGCAGACCAACAATACAAGGTAAAACGAGGCGACAGCCTCGCCCGGATCGCCAAAAAATACGGGGTTTCGACCCAGAATATCAAAGAAGCCAACGGACTGCAGGGAAACGCATTAAAACCGGGAAAAGCGCTTATTATTCCCACCGATGGTTCACGGAAGCTCGCAAAAGGGACGAAATCACAACCCAAAAAGGCCGTTCAGGTCTATGTAGTCAAAAAGGGTGATACGCTAAAGGGAATTGCAAAAAAGACGGGTTTATCAATCAGCGATATCAAAGCGCTGAATCACATCCAGAAGAGTAAGCTTCGCACCGGTCAAAAACTTGCCCTGGTCAAGTCCGCGCCTGATAGTGAGGCGCGACAGCTTAGGCAAAAAAAGACTGCCCCGTCTGACTTCAGCGAAAATGACGGGGAAGAGGATTTGCTTTCCGATGAAAACCCGGTCATGGAGAAGACCGCCGAACTGGAGAGTGACATTCAGTATTCGGAGAATCCGCTGGGCAAGTGGAAAGACCCGGAGGAGCGTGACCTCGTCGTTAAGGTTGCCAAAGGTTTTCTCGGTGCTCCCTATCGGCTGGGAGGGTCCTCTGTTCAAGGGTTGGACTGCTCCGGCTTTGTTAGAAAAATATATGAGTTCTTCGATGTGAATCTTCCCCGAACAGCAAGGGAACAGTCCAGGGTCGGGATGAAGGTCGCCAAAGGAGAATTAACGGAAGGCGATCTCGTATTTTTCAACACCAGAAGGGCTTTAGTCGGTCACGTAGGCATTTACATCGGCAACAACCAGTTTGTTCATGCCTCATCAGGAAAGCGCGACCGCCATGTCCGCATCGACAGCCTCGACAAGCCCTATTACAACCAGCGTTTTATCAAAGCGGTACGCTTAAAGGCTCTCGAAGCGGATAACGATCTTTAAAGGATCAGACGGACATTTTTCAGACAGGAAAGATCGCGGGCACGGCCTCCATCGCCGTGCCCTTTTCATTATTGACGGCTTCGTAAAAAGCCCGGATGCCGCGTTGCGCTGCATCCTTCGTCATTGCGGCGTACGCCAAGTACGCCTCATTCCTCATGATTAGCGCGCCTTGCCTGCGGATCTTTTTACGAAGCCGTCGATTATGGTCAATTTTTAGACTTTTTACGGATTTGTCATTATTAAGGGCGGAGGAAAAGTTCACAGGCCATCATTATGGGAAAGACCATCACCGAGAAGATTATCAACGCCCATCTGGGGTCAGGTAAATACCTGCCCGGCGAGGAGATCGGTATCCGTATCGATCAGACGCTGACTCAGGATGCAACCGGCACCATGGCCTATTTGCAGTTTGAATCGATGAACCTCCCCGAAATTAAGACCAACTTATCGGTGAGTTACATTGATCACAATACAATTCAGATCGGTTTTGAGAACGCCGACGACCACCGTTACCTGCAAAGCATCGCCAAGCGATTCGGTATCCATCTTTCCCGGGCGGGAAACGGTATCTGTCATCAGGTTCATCTCGAACGTTTCGGAAAGCCAGGGGAAACCCTTATCGGTTCCGACAGCCATACGCCTACGGCAGGGGCTCTCGGCATGCTTGCGATCGGCGCCGGCGGCCTCGATGTGGCTTTGGCCATGGCCGGAAAACCATTCTATCTCCAGAGTCCCAAGATATTTCGCATCAATCTCCTGGGAAAACTCTCTCCCTGGGTATCAGCTAAAGATATCATTCTGAAGATCCTCAGTATCTTCACGACCAAGGGCAATGTCGGGAGGATCTTCGAATACGGCGGTGATGGTCTCTTGTCTCTCAGCGTCCCGGAGCGGGCCACGATTGCCAATATGGGGGCGGAGTGCGGTGTGACCACTTCGGTCTTTCCCAGTGATGACATGACCAGACGTTTTCTGAAAGCTCAGGGCCGGGGCAAGGACTGGTCCCCCCTACATGCAGATCGTAACGCTGTTTATGACGGTGAGACAACCATCGAGCTTTCTCACATTGAACCTCTTGCGGCCAGACCCCACAGTCCCGATAATATCAGCACCGTCAAAGAAATCGGCCCCATTGCGGTGCAGCAGGTCTGTATCGGTAGTTGCACTAATTCTTCCTATAAAGACTTGGCAACCATAGCCGAAATCCTTTGCGGTAAGACTATTCACGCCGATGTGAGCCTGATTATCGCCCCGGGATCACGCCAGGTCATGGAAAATATCACCCGGGAAGGTTACCTCACCCACATCATTGCCTCTGGCGCCAGAATTATGGAAAATGCCTGTGGCTTCTGTATCGGCAACAGTCAGAGCCCTCCTTCCAAATCCGTCTCCCTGCGCACGTCAAATCGCAATTTCTTTGGACGTTCCGGGACCAGGGATGCGGATATCTACCTGGTCAGTCCGGAAACGGCAGCGGCTTCAGCCCTTACCGGCCGACTGACCGATCCCCGTGATCTCGGCGCCACCGTGCCATTTATTCCCTTCCCCAGGAAATATCATGTCGATGACGGAATGATTCTGCGACCTCTCGAAACGGAGGAGCGGGGAAAGGTAGAAATCGTCAGAGGTCCCAACATCGGCGCCCCTCCCCGGAATAATCCCCTGCCCGCTGATATTGACGGCGAGGTAACGATCAAAGTCGGAGACAAGATCACCACCGATCACATCATCCCTGCCGGGGCCAGGATGAAGTACCGCTCCAACATTCCCAAATACTCCCAGTATGTCTTTGAGATTCTGGACCGGAATTTCTACAAGCGGGCGATCCAGATTCGCGACAGTGGCCGTCAGAACATCATTATTGCCGGTCAGTCTTACGGTCAAGGATCGTCAAGAGAGCATGCCGCCATCTGTCCCATGTTTCTTGGAGTGAAAGTGGTTATTGCCAAGACATTTGAGCGCATTCATGCCGCAAATCTCATTAACTTCGGCATTCTACCTCTTGTCTTTCAAAACGAGGAAGATTACGAAAGGATCAACTCCGGAGATCTCCTCAAGATTCCGGGCATAAGGGATGTCCTGAAAAGGTGCGCCCCTCTACAGGTCAGCAACGTCACCAGCGGCAGCGCCTTTCCCGTGGTTTATGAACTGACGGACCGGCAGCAAAAGCTGATTCTTGCCGGCGGCGCGTTGAACGCCCAATAACGGCGTTCCGGTTAACAAAAACGGCCATTAACGTAACAACTCCCTACAAATACGAGCATTATCGAGACAAAGATAAAAAATACGATGGAGCTTGGTCATATGAATATGAAAAAAAAGATTCTTGTTAAAACTCCCCTGGTAGAATTAGACGGTGATGAGATGACCAGGATCATGTGGCAATTCGTCAAAGACCGGCTGATTTTACCATATCTTGATATTACCCTTGAGTATTACGACCTCCATGTAAAGCATCGCGATGAAACGAACGATCAGGTAACGATTGACGCGGCAAAGGCCATCATGAAGCACGGCGTGGGGGTAAAATGCGCAACTATAACGCCCACGGAAGACCGTGTCCGGGAATACGATCTGAAGGAACAGTGGAAGAGTCCCAATGGGACTATCCGGGCCATGCTGGACGGAACAGTTTTTCGTACCCCCATTTTTGCCAGAAATATCAAGCCGTTTGTTTCCACCTGGAAGCGGCCGATCATCATCGGCAGACACGCTTACGGAGATGTATACAGCAATGCGGAGTTGAGAATTCCTGGGGCCGGCAAAGCGGAAATTGTCTTTACCCCGGCCGGCGGGGGAGATATCCTCAGGAACACCATTCATGTTTTTTCCGGACCTGGGATCATTCAGGGCATTCACAACACCGACGCCTCCATCGCCAGCTTCGCCAAGGCCTGTTTCGCCTATGCCCTCGACCAGAAGGTGGATCTCTGGTTCAGTACCAAGGATACAATTTCCAAGACCTACGACACCCGTTTCCGGGCTATTTTCGACCGGGAATATGAGGCAAACTGGAAAAAGGCATTTGCAGACGCGGGAATCGAATATTTCTTTACCCTTATCGATGACGCCGTCGCCCGCATCGTCCGGTCGGAGGGTGGCCTTTTGTGGGCCCTTAAGAACTACGACGGCGATGTCATGTCGGATATGATCGCCTCCGCCAACGGCTCTCTGGCGATGATGACCTCCGTCCTTGTCTCCCCCCGCGGCTATTTCGAATACGAGGCCGCCCACGGCACGGTCCAGAAGCACTACTACAAACATCTTCAGGGAGAGGAAACCTCGACAAATTCCATGGCCCTCATCTTTGCCTGGACGGGCGGACTGCGCAAAAGGGGTGAACTCGACCATTCGCCCGTAGTCATGGCCTTCGCCGACCATGTCGAGGAGGCGGCCATCGAAACGGTGGAATCCGGTATTATGACCGGTGATCTGCTGGCCGTCGCGGAGAAGAGTCCGACAAACAGAAAAGTCAGCACCAAAGCTTTTATCGACGCTATCGGGGAAAGACTGCAAAAGAAACTGGCGTGAATAAACAAGTCAATATCAGAGACCTGACATTTGAGGAGATCGAGATCTTCATCGCCCATTTAGGGAAGGAAAAGTATCGAGCCCGCCAGATCATGAAGTGGGTCTATCATTCTGATGTCAACTCCTTCGCGGAGATGACCACCCTGTCCAGGGATTTGCGGCTTCATCTTTCAGAAGTGGCCTGCCTGACCAGCCCGGAGATCGTCAAGATTAAGGCCTCGGCAGACGGCACAAAAAAGATCCTGCTCCGGCTCCAGGATGGGCTTCATATCGAAAGCGTGCTAATTCCGGGGAAGAATCACTGGACGGCCTGCCTGTCAACCCAGGTGGGTTGCGCCATGGGATGCCGCTTCTGTTTTACCGGCTCGCTGGGCCTGAAGCGTAACCTCCTGCCTTCGGAGATCACCGGCCAGTTGACGACTCTCAA
>JALNVY010000182.1 GCA_023231165.1 Syntrophales bacterium
GATCATTTCCGGCGGCGGGGCTTTGATATCTTTCGCCCCCGATAAATGGTTCAAAATGAAACCATTCAAAGGGGTGCTGCCGCACGGTTTCCTCCAAGCGATCGGCGTAGAACTGCGCCGCTCTCCGGATGGCATCCCCACGGCTCTGCCGGTCTTTCGCCCGGACCACAATCGGCGGCAGTACCTGGAAGTGGTAGGTCTGACTTCCCGTCCGGCAGGCAAAGAAAATGAAGAGGGGCGAGTCGGACAATAGGGCGAAGATAAAAGGCGTCTCCGGAAGGAAGGCCTCATGCCCCAAAAATCTCACCATCACCGTCCGCTGGTCTTCGTGCCACCGGCGATCGCCCGTCAGCGAAACCAGCCCGCCCGCCTTCAGAAAATTTATCCCTTCGACAAGGTCCATGGGCGAACCCCCATCCTGCTCTACGGCGATGATCCGCACACCGCTCCGGACGAGGCCCTCCTTCTGGGTCCGTTCAATCTGCTCCTTATACTTTTTCCCCAGATACAGGAGCAGCTTTATCCGGGGATTCTCCCGCCCCCGCTCCTGAAGGATGCGCGAGGCGACCTCCCAGTTACCCACGTGCGACATAAGAATGATGCCGCCGGTCTCGCTGTTTACCGCCTCTTCCAGGTATTCCCATCCATCATGGGTATATTTGATCGTCTGCCCGCCGGCGAGGAGGAAACGATCCAGGAAGACATGGGGAAAGCTGTGAAACTGTTTCCAGGTGCACCAAAGGCGATACAGCCGCCCGCGTTCGGGATAGAGCGCCCCGTAAAAGCGGACCCCCACAGCCACCCGGCCCGGGAAAAAGAGAAAATAGCCCGAGGCGATCCCCCAGGCCCCAACCCGGAAGACCCAGAGGCCGATTCGTTGTGATAAAGCGAGAAGGAAACGATAGAAGGCTGCCTTCATGCGTCCTCGCCTGCCGGCGGCAGCAGTTGGATCACTTCCCGGCCCGGAGCTTCTTCCAATCGGGCGATAAACCACTTTTCCTCCTGGCCCGGTGCGCCGGCCTCCGTGCGGATTATAGGGAAACCGCTTTCAACGAGGACGGAAAGGAGATCCTCTTCCGTACGAAAGTGCATCCGGCCTTTGTGCAGCTTGATCCGCTGTCTTTCGATCCAGCGCTTCCAGGGAAAGGGCATGGTCGAAGGGACCGTCGCCCGGATGATCAAGGCGCCGTCGGGAAGAAGCCGTTCGTGAAGACGCCGCAGGGTCAAGCGGAGTTCTTCGTCGGTCAAAAGATGTATCATATCAAGGATAAGGGCGGTGTCGGCCTTTACGGGAACCTCGGGAAGATCGGGGGCGCCCCCGACGGTAACGACGCCCCGCGTCCCGATGGCCCGAGACGCAAACCGCACCCGTTCGCGGTCCGGTTCGAGGCCGTAGATCCGGGCCCGGGGGTAAAGTTCCAGAAGCCAGACGGCGGGAACGCCATAACCGGTCCCGATATCGATGACGACGCCGGGATCTTTGACAAAGTCGGCCAGACGGGGGAACATGGGATCCAGAAGGATCTTGAAACGTGCAAACAGGCGTGGATAGGTCTCCAGGTGCCGATACCGTCCGACGGCGCGCTCCAGATGCCGCTTTGATCCCGGCAAGATGGTCTCTTCCGCCGGGGCGGCGGTCACAAAGATCCTCTTCACCAGGGGCGGGACAATCGTTACGGCACCCAGGAAAGAGTAGCCGATGCCCAGGGCCAGACTCAAGCCCGCGCTTTTCAGCATGGCGTTGTCCGAGATGGCCAAGATGCAAAAGCCCATAAAAGTCGTGGCAAAGGAGAGAAAAACGGACAGGCGGACGAGCCCCAGGGATGGGTCGTCGTCGTCGAGGTAGCGCTGATAGGAACGTACGAGATAGAGGGCATAGTCCGTCCCCATGCCGATGACCACCACGGACACCATGAGTGTGGGGATGCCGAGGGGCTCCCCCAAAAGATTCAGGGTGCCGAGGGTGCAGATCATGGCAAACAGCGTCGGCGCCAGGCCGAGAAGGGTCAGCCGCCAGTCCAGAAAATAGAAAAAAGCAGTCAATAAGGTGACGAGGGCCACAATCCCGACCATCTTGACGAAGGCGGACAGAAGCAGCGCCCCGAGACGTTTCGTAAAGAGGGCGGGATCGAATACCCGCACCAGGCCGGTGGCGGTTAGACGCCGGTAAAAATCCTCCCCCTCATAGGACGGCCCGGGGGTTACGGAGACGACCTGCGTCCAGGCTCCGCCGTTTTGACCCGCCTTGATGCCCAAAAGCGGGGCATAGCGTTCCGGAAGATCCGTGGCCGGAATATCCATGCTTTGGAGCAAGGTAAAAAAAGAGGCAAAGGCGCCCGTCGCAAACCCCACCTGCCGCGAGGCGTCTCCCATGACCTGACGGAGATCGGCGATCCGTTCGGGGCTCCAGAAATTTTGCCAGGCAGCGGCATTTTTTCGGGCCTCTTCCTCACCGGGAAAAATCAGGGATGAAACGAAGAACTGGGAAACCCGGCCCGCGGCAGCTTCTTCGTTCAACAATTTGGTCAAGCGATCGCATTTGACCTGCATGTCCTGCCGATCCCTTCCCTCCACCAGCAGGTGCACCTTGCTCATCACATCTCCCCAGACCTCGCGGATTAGTTTATCGGCGCGGAGCGTCTGGGGACTCATGGCATTCATCGAATTCAGATCGACGTTAAACTCCGGTTTGGCAAAAAAAAGCATGATAATCATGAAGACCAGGGCGGCATAGGTCTTCCCCTTGCCGCCGGCCGAGGCGATGCGTTTGACGAAACGCATCAGCGGCAGATATGGTGGCCGCTTTGCCGGAGGCAGAACGGGAAAGATCAGGGGGAAGACGAGATGGACGAAGATATAGGTAAAGACAACTCCCAGAGCCGCGAACTGGCCGATCTCCGCCAGAACGGGAAATCCGCTCAAGGAGAGAAAGGCAAAGCTCACTGCCGTAGTCAGCATGGCGAGGAGCCCCAGGGACCAGACTTCTTTGGTCGCCTCCAGGCCACGCGTTTCATAAGGGCGGTCCAGAAACAAAAGATACGTGATGCCGTAATCGACGGTAAAGGAAATAATCGCCCCGCCGAAACCGACGGCCATGAGGGAGATGGTCGCATGGAAAAGGGAATAGACAAAATACGCCATCATGGTTCCGGCAAAGGCCGGAAGGAGCGAGAGAAGACCGATCAGGGGCCGGGGAAAACCGGCGAAAAGAAGCAGGGCAATCGCCACGGTGGAAAACAGCACCGCCTTTTTGACCGTCCCCTTGGCACTCGTCTCATTATCGAGGGCGGCCCGATAGGCGCCGACAGGCGTCAGCGTAAAGCCGCCCTTCCCGCCGTATTTACCGTCCAACTCCCGGGAGATGCTTTCCAGGAGCGCCGCGATGCGTGCCGCCTGCCGCGTATCCATGCCGGAGGTTATGGGCTCCGCTACGATCAGGATATGTTTTCCATCTGTCGACAGGAGCTTCCCGTTCTGAATGCGGGCGTTTTTGGCCGGCGCCAGGGAAGACAACCGGGCCAGGACCAGGTTACGCAAAGACAGGGGATCGACGGCGAGAAAACCGGCCTGGCCGATCCCTCCCAGGTCCCGGAGGGATGAGTACTGCTCGTCCAGGTTTCGACGAATGCGCTCGGGCGCAAGGAGAGGAAGGATCTCCCGCTTCAGTTCCCCCGCGCCGAAAAGGATCGGGAGATGATCGACGACATGGCGCATCAGTTCCGGGACCAGCCGGCTGATCTGCCGAAATCCCACGTCCTTGAAGAGACCGCTTTCCCGCATCCTCGTTTCCACGAGGTCGGCGCCTGCTTCCAGGACGTTCGTTTTGCCTCCCCCGCCGGCCACATCGACAACCACCCGGTCATAGATTGGATGGTGGGTGAAGATATAATGGGCGTCGGCCAAAACGGGGTCATCCTGGGGAAGGGACGCCAGGATGTTGGAATCGAATTGCAGGCGTTCAAGCCCGACGACAAAAAGCCCCACGACGGCGAGAATCACCAGGGCCGCCAGGGATCGTCTCAGGAAATATTTGCGTTTATAGAACAATATTTTCACGCGTTTTTCATTACACGAATATCATCCCTTGGGCAATGGCTTTTCAAAAAAACGATAATCGTTTGACTTTTTGCCCGGCCCCATTTAAGTTCAATCATAAAATCCTGCGACTTCAGAGGAATGGCCGGCTGTGCATAAGAAAAAACGCATTGTTGTTACCGGTATGGGCACCATAAACGCGATCGCAAATAACGTTCCGGAATTCGTCCAAGCGCTTGCGGAAGGGCTCTGCGGCATCCGAGAGATTGATCTCTTCGATACGACGGGGTACCGCTGCCGAAAGGGCGGCCAGATCCATAATTTTCTTCCCCGCTTTTTCATTCCAGAGGAATTTCCGCTGAAAAGAATGTCCCGGGCCGATCTCCTCGCCTTTGCCGCCACCCTGGAGGCCCTCCGCGATGCCGGTCTTTACCCCCTCCCGGAAGCGATGAAAGAAGACATGGGCGTGGCCATCGGCGGCGGCTCGGGCGGTCTGCTGGAGGGGGAGAGCTTCTATAGCGACCTGCTGCAAAAAGGAAACGGCAAGGCACATTTTTCGCGCCTTTCCTCCGTCTATTGCGCCTCTTCCACCGATCGCATCGCCACTTATTTGGGCCTCCTCGGTCCCAAAATAACCTTGATGACCGCCTGTTCATCCGGAGCGACCGTGTTGGGCTACGCCCGGGACCTAATCCGCAACGGCCAGGCGGCGATCATGCTCGCCGGCGGTACGGAACCCATGTGCCGGATCACCTATTCCTCCTTCAATGCCTTGAAATCACTCGATCCGGACGTCTGCCGGCCTTTTGACCTCAACCGCGGCGGCCTTTCCCTGGGCGAGGCGGCGGCCATCCTGGTTCTGGAACCACTGGAGGCGGCCCTCGCCAGGGGCGCCAGAATTTACGGGGAGATCCTTGGTTACGGCGTCACC
>JALNVY010000183.1 GCA_023231165.1 Syntrophales bacterium
CCGGAGGTCGAATAGATGAAGTGGATAGAGATTATTAAGCTGCGCGTTGCCGAGAGCAACAGGGACTCCCTCGATCAGCAATTGGCGGAAATCATCTTAAGCGTCAATCTTGAGCAAGGATTGCGGGAGATAAAACTCTACCGCCACGCGGTGGTGGACAGCGACCTCAGCATCCATCTCTATTGGGAATCTGAGCGGCCGGCGCCGCAAGGGAGCGCCGCCGGTCTCTGCCTGATGCATTTGCTGAAGGCGTTCGGCCTGATTTCCCATTCCGTCTGGGTAGAGGAAGCAGGGCAGGGACACGCGGAAACGGCAGTGAACCAAGGGACAAGAAATATTTCATGAATGAACGGAACAGTCTGGCAGTCTATTAAAGGCCCCTGGGTCATCAGGAGCCGGAAATCAAGGAGGTATCATTATGGATTCGTTGGCGGGTTTGAATGCGGTTACGCTGATTTTCGTCGCGTTATGCGTGTTCGCCATCGGTTATCGGTTTTACGGCGTCTTTATCGCTAATAAGGTTTTAAAACTGGATGATGACCGGCCCATGCCGGCGGTCACCCAGGCCGATGGCATCGATTATGTAAAAACAGATAAATATGTGCTCTTCGGTCATCATTTTGCGGCGATTGCCGCTGCGGGACCGCTGCTGGGACCTGTCCTGGCGGCGCCATTTCGGGATTTCACGCCATCATCGCTTCCGGCACGACACCCAAGATGATCGGTAACGAAAGAGAGATCCTCTTCGTCGGTTACGGCGCGATGCTGGTGGAGGGCTTTGTCGCAATTATGGCCCTCATTGCCGCCTGCGTACTGGTTCCGGCGGACTATTTCGCCATCAACAGCTCCCCGGCGGCCTTTGCCAAGCTCGGTATGGATACGGTGAATCTTCCCTGGCTGGCGGCGGAGGTAGGCGAAAAAATTCAGGGTCGTCCGGGCGGCGCGGTGTCGTTGGCCGTCGGCATGGCCTACGTATTCTCGTCCATTCCTTTCCTTGAAAATCTGATGGCTTACTGGTATCATTTCGCCATCATGTTCGAGGCGGTGTTTATTCTTACGGCCGTTGACGCCGGCACCAGGGTGGGACGGTTCCTGCTTCAGGAGATGTTTGGCAAGATCTACCCCAAATTTGCTGAGACCCACTGGATTCCGGGGATTCTGATTACAGGCGTCATTTTCACGTCCGCATGGGGCTACCTCTTTTATACCGGCGATATCGCCACCATCTGGCCCCTCTTCGGCATGAGCAACCAGCTTTTGGCCTCGAGCGGTCTGATCATCGTGACCACCATGCTGATCCGCCTGGAGCGGAAGAAATATGCTTGGGTAACAGCGATCCACGGCGTCTTCATGGCCTTTGTAACCCTCTATGCCGGGTATCTGAACATCACGGAAAACTATCTGCCCAAAGGCAACTATGTTTTGGCGGTGCTTTCCATCATCATCATGGCCCTGATGGTCATCGTCTTTGTCGTCACGTTCAAGCGTTGGTATGAGCTTTTGAATATCAAGACGGAGGTTATCGATAAATGGGGCGAAAAAGTCCGGGCCACAATTCCCGACGAGGATCTGACCCTTGCGGAAGCGGAAATGTTAAATGGGCCCCTAAGCCAAGAACCGGCGAAGGCGTCGTAACCAGACTCAAGAGAAGGAAGAAAGAGGTTTTATCATGAAACATTTCGGAGCAAATAAACTCGACGATGGCGTCATCCAGGCGGAATTGTGCATCGGCTGCGGCGCCTGTGTTGATCTTTGCCCCTATTTTCGCTCCTACCGGGGGAAAACGGCCTACCTTTTTCCCTGCACCCGGGAAGAGGGGCGCTGTTTTGCCTATTGTCCCAAAGTGGAAGTAGATCCGGACGCCCTTTCCCGATTTCTCTTCGCTAAACCCTATAATGGTGATCCCCTGGGCGCCTGGCGGAGCATCCATATCGCCCGGGCCGGCGCCCGGGTGAAAAGACAGCCCTTCCAGTCAGGGGGCACTGTTTCCACCCTGATGTATTTTGCCCTCCGCAGTCGGCGCATCCAGGGCGCCATCCTCACAGGCCGGGAAGGACTGCTTCCCGTTCCCAAATTAGTCACCCGTTCGGCGGAGGTATGGCGGCACGGTCTTTCCAAGTATGCCGCCGCCCCCACCCTGGCGGCCATGAATCGGGCCGTTGCCGCAGGATACGAGGATTTGGGTGTAGTCGCCACTCCTTGCCAGGCCACAGCGGTCGCCCAGATGCGGATGAATCCCCTGCAAAACCCGTCCTTTCGAGACCCCACCGCGCTGGTAATCGGCCTCTTCTGCACCTGGGCCCTTGACTTCCGTAAATTCGAGGCCTTCCTGGCGGAGAGAGTTCCCCTGCGGGACATTGTCAAGGTTGATATCCCGCCGCCTCCGGCGTCCGTGCTGGAGGTTTATCTACCAGAGGGAAAGCGGACATTTCCCCTCGATGAGATCCGTCCCCTGGTCCCGAATACCTGCGGCTACTGCCTCGACATGACCTCCGAGTTTGCCGACATATCCGTGGGCGTGCTGGAGGGACGTCCGGATCTGAACACCCTCATCGTCCGGACGGAACGGGGCGAAGAAATCGTCCGGGAAGCTGGGCGGCAGGAATACCTCGTCATGGAGGATATGCCCGCGGAAAACCGGGAACACCTTGAGTGGGCAGCGGGCAACAAGAAACAGCGAGGCGTCCGCTGCTGTACGGAAGCGGGAAGACTGAACGGGGAAGCGGGCACGGCCTGCCTCCGCCTGAACGGGGAAGTAATAGAGAGGATTCTGAAGAATGAAAAGAATGGAAAGGAGTCATCATGTCATATCTGATTGATGAAGGCAAAAACGTCCAGCATCTCCTCATGGGCAACGAGGCCATCGTCCGGGGGGCCCTGGAGGCGGGGATCAACGTCGCCGCCGGTTATCCCGGCACCCCTTCATCGGAGATCATCGAGAGTTTCTCCAAAGTGGCCAAAGAACGCAACCTTTACGTGGAATGGTCAACCAATGAAAAAGTGGCCACAGAGGTGGCGGCGGCCGCCTCCTTCGCCGGACTCCGTTCCCTGTGCGTCATGAAACAGAACGGCGTCAATGTGGCCTCCGACTTCCTCCTCCACTTAGCCAGTTCGGGGACCAGGGGGGGCATGCTCCTCGTTTCCTGCGACGATCCCGGCGCCCTCTCCAGCGTCAACGAGGGGGAATCGCGGCTCTTTGCCAAACTCCTGGAAATCCCCCTCCTGGAGCCGGGAGACTTTCAGGAAGCCAAAGACATCATCCCTTGGGCCTTCGATCTCTCCGAGCGGATCCGGAACATCGTCATGATCCGCAGCGTCACCCGCCTGTCCCATGCCAGCGGCAACGTCCGTTTCGGTCCCCTCCCCGGCACGGCGGCCCATGCGTCATTTACCTACAGCGGACCGCTCCTCGATCCGGACACGGGACCGGTGATCAGCATGATCCTCGCCGCCCCGGAGCTCCAGCACGGTCCCCAGCAGGAAAAGCTCAAGAAAGCAGCGGAGATCTTCGAGACCTGCCCCTTCAACACCTATACGGGTCCCGAAGCCCCGGAGCTCCTCATCATCACCAGCAGCGCCTGTTCTCTCTATAGTCGGGAGGCAGTGAGCATTCTGGGCCTGGAGGAACGGGTGGGGATTCTCAAGCTGGCCACAACCTGGCCCCTTCCCCAGCGGCTCTTGAAAAGGCATCTCGCCGCTGCGCCGAAGATTCTTTTCGTCGAGGAGGTCGCCCCCACCCTGGAGGACCACGTAAAGGTCGTCGCCGCCGAAGCCGGCGCGGAGATCGGCGTCAAGACATTTTTCGGTAAGAAGTCCGGCCATCTGCCCTCCGTGGGGGAACTCAATCCCGACCTCGTCCTGGCGGCCCTGTCCCGCATCTGCGCCCTCCCCTATGAATCTGCGCCAGCGGCTTTTTCCGGAGCGGTCAAGGCCTTGGCAGCACAATACGCCCCGCCCCGGGGAATGACCTTCTGCCCCGGCTGCCCCCACCGGGCCTCCTACTGGTCTATTCATAACGCCCTGCAATTGGACGGCCGCAATGGCTTCGTCTGCGGGGATATCGGTTGCTATGTTATGGGGACCCTGCCCGCCGGTTTCAGCACCGCCAAAACCCTCCATGCCATGGGTTCGGGGAGCGGCATCGCCAGCGGGTTCGGCAAGCTCAAGCAGTTCGGCATGGACCAGCCCGTCCTGTCTGTCTGCGGTGACTCCACCTTCTTCCATGCCGCCATGCCGGCTCTGACCAACGCCATCCACCAGCGGTCCCCGTTTACGATGGTCCTCCTGGACAACCGGGGCACGGCTATGACGGGGTTCCAGCCTCACCCCGGTTCGCTGACAAACGTCCTGGGCGACACGGTTCCCGCCCTGGACATGGAAAAGATCTGCCGGGCCATGGGGGCCAAGGTGGAGGTGAGCGATCCTTTCGATCTGGAAAAGACGCGGCAAAAGCTGAACCATCTCGTGGAATACGCCGAAGGGGCCAAGGTGCTTATTCTCCGCCAGGCCTGCGCGCTCAGCCCCGAACGGCGGGGGAAGAAGAAATATGAGGTCACTGTGGACGAGTCCCGCTGCCGGGGTGAGGACTGCGGCTGCAACCGGATCTGCACCCGGATCTTCGGCTGCCCGGGGCTCATCTGGGACCGGGAGAAAAAGGTCAGCCATGTTGACGAGATCATCTGCGCCGGTTGCGGGGTCTGTGCCGACATCTGCCCCGCCGGGGCCATTATCAGAAAGGAGATTGCCTGATCATGTCAGACGTTAAACTTGCAAAAGATCCTTACAACGTTATTATCACCGGCGTCGGCGGTCAGGGGAACGTCCTCGCCTCCCGGCTCCTAGGAGGGATGTTAGCCAAGAAGGGCTTCCTGGTCACCATCGGGGAAACCTTCGGGGCGTCCCAGCGGGGCGGCTCCGTCATGAGTCACCTGCGGATTTCCCGCCAGGCCGTGGCCAG
>JALNVY010000184.1 GCA_023231165.1 Syntrophales bacterium
GGCCACTGCTTCCTCCACGGATAAGACTACTGCTTCCTCCACGACGGGGACGCCATACTCCTTCAATATTTCCTTGGATTCCGCTTCGGTGAGGGTATTTCTTCCTGCAGCTTTTGCTTTTTTTATAATATCATTATTGTTCATTACAACTCTCCTTGATGACTTTCCGCGCTCGCCCTGCCTCTCAAGGACGCAATGGTTATTAAGGCTTATGGTTCCTTGTATAACGGGTCAAGTGCTTATCACACGGCGCCTATAACTGCAAATATCATCTACTTTATCCTGATATTTATTGACTTTTCCTGTTGATGAGGCTACGGTTCCAAGAATATTGCGTCGTTTTCACAGGCGTACTGTGTTTTCTACTCCGCCTGTGTCCGATGCTTACCATTAACACTCTCTATTGATGATGAAAGGAGGATTTAGTTATGTTTGATGCGTTAAGAAAAGCGGTGCTGTTCGGCGCCGGATTGGCCGTCATGACGACGGAAAAGATGAAGGATTTTGCCGACGAGTTGGTGAAGCGCGGGGAAATCTCGGAGAAAGAGGCCAGAGAGGCTCTGAAGGAGTGGATGGAAAAATCTAAGAAGGCCCGCAAAGATATGGAAGAAAAGACGGAATCGGCGGTTAACAATGTTCTGAACCGGATGAATATCCCTTCGCGGTCCGAGTTGGATGAACTCAGGGAGCGTCTGGCCAAACTGGAGCAGACCAAAAAGACCAAAGAAACGGCCTAACGTCAACTATGCGTCTTCGCAGGCTTGGCAGTATCGCCCGGACCTACCGGAACATTAACCGTTACCGACAGATATTGACGGTCCTGTTCAGGTATGGTTTTGACGGAATTATTGATCGCCTGAATCTGGGCCGCTACATTGAAATGGGCGTGCGCCTTGTTTCCCGCAAACAGCGGGAAGAGGTCGAGTCTCTCAGCAATTACGAGCGGTTGCGAATGGCCTGCGAGGAACTGGGGCCTACCTTCGTGAAGATGGGACAGGTCCTTTCCACCCGCCCGGACCTGATCCCCATCGAAATGGTGGAGGAACTCTCCAAGCTCCAGGACGATGTCCAGCCTTTTCCCTTTGCCGGGGCCAGAATAATAATCGAAGCGGAACTAAAGGCCCCCCTGGAGGATATTTTCTCGTCTTTTGACGAGACCCCGATCGCGGCAGCCTCCATTGCCCAAGTCCACCGGGCCCGCCTGACCACGGGAGAGGACGTCGCCGTCAAGGTTCAGCGTCCGGGAATCCCGAAGACCATCGGCGAGGATCTGGGCATCCTCTTTCAGCTAGCCGGCATGCTGGAACATTACATCGAGGAGCTTCGTCTCTATCGCCCCACCCGGATTGTAGAAGAGTTTGCCCGGACGATCCGCAAGGAAATCAACTTCAACCTCGAGGCCTCCCATACCGAACGCTTTGCCCGTCAGTTTCGTGATAATCCCGCCATCTACGTTCCCAAGGTCTTCCATCATGCCTCAACGGAGCGGCTGTTGACGATGGAGTACATCGAGGGAATCAAGATCAGCGACATCGCCCTTCTCGAAGAGAGAGGTTATGATCGTACCCTGCTGGCCGCCCGGGGGACGGATCTCATTCTGGAGCAGGTCTTCATTCACGGATTCTTTCACGCCGATCCCCATCCCGGCAATATGCTCGTTCTCCCCGGCAATGTGATCTGTATCCTCGATTTCGGCATGATGGGCCATATCGATGCCCGGGATCGTGAACATTTTACGGAAGTAATCATGGGGTATGTCTATCGGGACATCCCCAAGATCACCGACGCCGTGCTGAAAATCGTTGAATATCATGATGAACTGGAACGGCGGGCCCTGGAACGGGATATTACGACCTTCGCCGATCTTCACCTCTACAAGCCCCTCAAGGATATCCGCATCGGAGACATACTCGAGGACCTCCTTGATCTCATCTCCCGCCATCAACTACGGTTGCCGCCGGATATCTTCTTCATGATCAAGGCCATGATTCAGGTGGAGAGCATCGGCCTCCAGCTGGACCCGAGCTTCGATGTTACCGCCAAGGTCCGCCCCTTTATCAAGCGCCTCATCACAAAGCGTCTCCAACCGAAGCAGCTCCTTCTGCAGGCCTTCGACTCTACTACCACCCTGCTGGGCCATCTCCGTGATCTGCCAGAGGATATACTTGTTACCCTCCGGCAGATCCGTCAGGGCAAGCTGCACATCGCCTTTGAACACAAAGGCCTGGAGCATGTCATCTTTGAACTTAACCGTGCCTCCAACCGCCTCGCCTTCGCCCTGATTATCGCCGCTATCGTCATCGGCTCTTCCTTCGTCCTTGCTGCCGAGATCGGTCCATCATTTTTCGGCTTGTCCATCATCGGCCTCATTGGTTTCTCCATTGCCGGCGTCCTCGGCCTGGCCCTCCTGATCTTTATTATCCGTTCCGGAATCTTGTAGGTTAGAGCATGCCCGAACTTCCGGAAGTGGAAACCCTTTGTCGTCAGCTCAAGCAGGTAATCCTAGGTGATCAGGTCAGGGCCGTCACAATCTACGACGCCAAGCTCGCCTATTTTCCGGAAATGATCGGCAGGCAGATAAAAGACGTCCGACGCCGGGGGAAGGGACTGGAAATCGACCTGAGCGGACCGGTTGTCCACCTGCACTTACGTATGTCCGGGCGACTCTTCTGGCAACCGGATTTTGGCTTACGCCCCCCTCACACCCGGTTTACCATCGATTTTGCACAGGGCCGGCTTTTATGCATCGATCCCCGCCGTTTTGCCACCCTGGACCTCCGACACGACCATGAGGCGGGGAAAAACTCCATTCCTAATCTTCTTGACGGGATCGATCTCGACGCTATCTATCTCCAGGCGCAGCGACGGCGCCTTCCCATCAAGGCCTTTCTCCTGGATCAAAAGGTCTTACCGGGGATGGGAAATATCTATGCCTGCGAAATTCTTTTTGAATCATCTATAAACCCGTGGCGGCCGACCTGCGACGTTACCCTGGAAGAGTGGAAGAAGATTATAGCGACAACCGGTGATATCCTTAAAATCGCCGTTACATGCCGCGGAACGAGCATATCCGACTGGCGGGATCTCTTCGGCCAGAAGGGTGAATACCAGCACCGGTTGAAGGTCTATGGCCAGGCGGGCGAGACCTGCCCGCGCTGTCACGGTCAGATCGAACGCCAAAAGCTCAGCGGCCGGGGAACCTATTACTGCCCTTCCTGCCAGAAGTGAGGGCAGTTTTGAGTTTGAAATAATTGATCTACTCTTCCGATTTTAAATCATGAATCCTTACAGAGGTTTGCGAATTTTGTGGAAGTTACAAATTCTGCCAGTACCTACTTAACATTTGCCGTCGGCACATCCACCCACTTGCTCCGCTCAACCGTAAAAAAAGCTACGTCGTTGGCAATTTCTTCGCATGTAATGGTGTCTACTGGAACGGTTAAGTTGACCGCTTAACCGAACTCTCCCTTGGTCGAGTTCCGCCATTTTCTGTCTCCCAATTGAGCATGTTGGTAGAATAGAAGCCAGTCACCCGGCTTCATCGCCTTCAAGGTGGTTTTTATCTCTTTAGGAGTCACATGTTTGTAGCCGTATGTTTTCGGAGCAATTCCCGTATCAGGATCCAAAAACACGATAACGGCTTCCCGGTATTTCTTGATCTTTCTGGCAACTTCATCGAAATAGGATTTGCGAAAGTCTTCTCGTGTACGAAACCCGGGACGCCATTGAAAAAGATCTTTGTGGATGTCGATTCTAATTTTCGCGTTCGCCGCTAACCGTTGAATTTGATCGATATCGCGGAAGTGCCGGATAGCCTCGTTGGGCAATGGTCTCGTGGTTCCGTCGATCGTTATGTGGTAATTATTAGGCAGGTCAGGACGATATAAGGCGACTTGCAGTACGGTGTTTATTGACTGTTTCCGTGCGAGGACAAGAATGGCCCCCCACTTCACAATATCACGTTTGTCTCCTTACCACCTGTCACGCATGGTTGTCCCTCATCTGCATAACTTTGTTTACCGGCAGTAACCGTTTTGTCTTACCTCTTCGTAACCCTTGCAGTTCCCAAGTTCACAGGCCCTGATGAGGGAACGGCAACCCTCCCGGCTGTTGCCTGAAAGGATGTAATCAATCCCCCGGTTATTGTAAGCATCCGCACAATCTGGTTTCACACCGATAGCCGTGTCGTAATCCTGAATGGCCCGCTGGTTCTGCCCCAGATTGCGATAAGTAAACCCCCGCGTATTGTAAGCATCCACATAATCTGGTTTCTGGCGGATGGCCTCGTTCAGGTATTCAACGGCTTCCCCGGGATCGGTGAATTTTCCGTCGGACCACAGGTCGGTTGCCTTATTGTACCAGTCAACTGCCGTGAGACCCCGGGAGGCCGCTTGAAATTCTTTTTTCAGATTTGCCGATTCTTGCTTCGACTTACCACTTTTCCGGTTTTCTCCCTCCAGCGTTGCAATCTTTTCCAACAGCTCCTTTTCCCGGGCGCGGGCCTGTTTGAGCTGCTCAAAATGGGTCCTGTCCTCCAGGACCTTTTTCAGATGCGCTTCCAGGACTGCCGTGTCCACCTCCACCCTTACCGTCACCTCAACCCCAAAGGCGTCATCGGTGTGGTAGTTCTTCTGGGAGATCACCTCCGCCTTCAAGACCCCTGCGGAGAGGGCCAGGATCTCATCCTTTTCAACCTGCGCATTCTTCACGACAGTTGTTGCTTTCGATATAAGTCCCCGCCCGCTCTAGGGCCTCACGCTTGGCCTTGGCCACAGCTGCGATTCGGGCGTCATCGGCTGACTGCCTCCAAAAGTTTGCTTGACGTTTTGGGTGATGGTTTGGATTTCTCCACTGGCCGAGACAGGAAGGATGAACAAGATGGCCAAAAAGGTAGCGAGGATAGTTCTCACAAAAACCTCCTGCGATTTGTCTTGTTCA
>JALNVY010000185.1 GCA_023231165.1 Syntrophales bacterium
CTGCCGGATCGTGGGGATCGAAGACCGGTACTGGGCCGGCGACATCAACCCCAACGGCGGGGCCATCGCCCTTGGCCATCCCCTGGGCTGCACCGGGGCCAAGCTCACGGCCCAGCTCCTCCACGAGCTGAAACGCCGGAAAGCCAAACGCGGCATCGTTTCCATGTGCATCGGCGGCGGCATGGGTGCGGCCGCTATCTATGAAATGCTGTAATTAACCCCCATGCCCGTCACGGGCATAACGAAACATGAAAATCCTCCCTTACCCCCCTTGGTAAAGGGGGGAGGGGGGGATTTTCATATAAACGTCTACCCCCTCCTAAAAGGCCCTCTCCAGTAATGGAGGGGGCCTTTTAGTTGCGCGTGGTTTCATGAAAGCAAGCATCCGGCAATTTTGATATGTTACCAATATTTTTTCACTCGTAAATCAATGCTCTTATTTTCTCAGGTGTTGTGATATTAAGGAAACGGTATTTGGGTAGAAATTGGAAAATGGTGAGCTAATATGCGAAAAGCAAAGAAAGAAATCAAAGACAAAGCACATGTCGACGAAATTCTCGCAAATGCCCATGTCGGACGCTTGGGAACTATGGGGAAGGATGGCTATCCCATGATAAAGCCGCTGAATTTCTTCCACACCGGCGAACACATCTATTTTCACAGCGCCACCGAAGGGGAAAAGATCGAGGACATTCTACGGGATAACCGTATCTGTTTCGAAGTCGATGTGCCGCTTCGCTATGTGAAGGCTAAAGGTGATCCTTGCAGCGCCTTTTACCATTATCGAAGCGTCATCCTCAAAGGCAGGGCCGAAATAATCAAGGACGCCAAAGAAAAGCGCATGGCCCTGAAAGCCTTGCTGGAAAAATATCAGCCTGAGGGAGGATACGGCGACTTTCCTGAGGAAGAACTCGCCATCACGTCCGTTATCCGGATCGACATCGAGGCGATGACGGGCAAAGAAGACCTCACGGAGCGCTGGAGAAGAGGTTAATCCATCTTGTACGTATGTGCCACGTATGTATAGCTTCTGAAAGGTTCGCTTTACAGCTTTCATCAATTATGCAATATTACGAATGGTTATCAGTGGCTATATATCAATTGATAAAAACTGACGGAACTTTTACAGGCTAAGGGATTGAAAATAAATCGTCCTCTTTTTCACTCGTATAAGTATAATGTTACAGGTGAGCAATTATGGGAAAGCAAGAAATAATAAATATCATCAGAAACAGCAAGCCAGAGATGGAATCCCATTATGGAGTACAGCGACTCGGTTTGTTTGGTTCTTATATTAAAGAGAAACAGCGTAAGAAGAGTGATATAGATATACTCGTCAAATTCAACCGTGACATCGATCTTTTCGACTTTTTGGATCTGCGCGAATATCTTGAAAGCCAGCTCAATGCTAGAGTTGATCTGGTCATGGAATCCGCTCTCAAACCAGCGATCGGTAAACGTATCCTGGCTGAGGTCGAATATGTCTAAGGGGCATGAAATCTCCGATTACCTGGATGATATTATAACTGCTATTACTGATACCGCAGAGTTCACCAAAGGAATGTCTTACGATATGTTTGCAGCGGACAAGAGGACTATAAATGCGGTGATCAGATGTCTCGAAGTTCTCGGTGAAGCAGCCAAGCATATTCCGACATCATTCAGAAAAAAATATCCCGATATACCCTGGACTAAGATGGCCGGCATGCGAGATGTTCTCATTCACGATTACATGGGGGTCGACTTGATGACTGTCTGGAAGGTTGCACAGGAACGTTTGCCGGCGTTGGAGCCCATGCTCAAAGAATTAACAATGAGAGAAAAGGATATATAAGGCGACTTGAGCTAAGGAGAAGTCTCACTTACCCTATATACGTTCTTCAGAGGTGACAAGATCCATGTGATGATCCTTGATGGAAGGAGAGCGCCTGAGACAGTAAAAATATTAGGGCTTGGGTTGCGGCAATCTTGGCAGTGTCCTTCCTGAAAGGGAATATGCCTGCTTTTCCCCTTTCACACAACCGTTCAACCAGAAAGCAGCAACATAAAATTGTCATTTGACGGCTGATGAAGTATAAGAAATGCCGAGTATTTGAATTGCGGGGTATTTCTATGCAAGCCATGCCTTTAAAAATCGTCCTTATCCTGACTATACTTTCCCTGCTTAATCCATCTTCATTACTAGAAGCCATGGAACGGCGTACAGCCCTAGTTATCGGCAATGGTTCATATAGCAACGGTTCCCTGAAAAATCCTGTCAATGACGCCACAGATATAGCTTCAACGCTGAAACGTTTGGGTTTCAATGTCGTTCTCAAGACCAACGTACGACTCAGAGATATGGATTCGTCCATTCGAGAGTTTGGTAGGAAGCTCTCCAAAAGTGATGTCGGACTTTTTTATTTTGCTGGCCATGGTATTCAAGTTAGCGGCGTCAATTACCTCATTCCTGTAGGAGCCAATATTGAAAAAGAAGAAGATGTTCGCTACGAGGCTATTGACGCCGGTCGGGTTCTTTCAGAAATGGCTTATGCAAACAATGGATTGAATATTGTTATCCTTGATGCTTGTCGTAATAATCCCTTTGCCAGAAGCTTCCGCAGCGAAAGTAGAGGACTGGCCATTATTGGTCATGTGCCTAAAGGTTCTTTTATTACTTACGCGACATCACCGGGGGATTTAGCAAGGGATGGTGAAGGCCGGAACAGCCCATATACCAAGTCTCTTCTCCAGTATATGAAACAGCCAGGCCTACCCATAGAAGGCGTATTCAAGAAGGTTCGCCAAACATTGGATGCGGAATCAGGAGGGAAACAGATACCTTGGGAGTTATCTTCATTGTCCGGAGATTTTTATTTCAATCCCGCAAAAGCCGGTAAAGAATATCGTGAATCATCGTATACTGGAGGAGAGGTAAGAAAAACGGACAAAGCACCCAGCGGATTTGCACATATCTTAACCAATTCTGTAACCAGCGATACCGGTAATATTGCCCAAAACGCAGCCTTGTCCGGGTTCCCATCCCCACTGGAGTCTGATCCTGGATGGGGTGGCGGCAGTCGACAATGGCAAATAGTAGACGGCATTCGAACATACAAAAGTGAATGGGCTCGTGGCCTTGCTTTTACAGGCGGGCAAAAGAGTTGGGCTGAGCAGGTCTGCGGATGGCGGCAGGCGACAATAAATTTCGGGGTAACAATGAATTTTAATCGGATTGTACTTTGGCATCATGGACGGGAGCATGTGCCGAATGCGTGCAAAGTTCAATACTGGAACGGCCAGATGTGGATGGATGCACTCTCCTCAGACAACTGCAAAGATTATCTTAAGTATAAGACAGCGCAGCCCAAAGACTGGTGGGATTCCTGGTCAACCCCCGTGGAAATAGTTTTTGCCCGGATCAATGCTGCGAAGGTGCGTTTTGCCTTCAATAACTGCGATATTGAGCATGGCTGGCTTTACGAGTTTGAGGTTTACAACGACCGTTAAAAGATAAGAACATATAGATAGGAACATTCAACTGTCTGCGAAAGTTGATTTATTAACATATCCTCTATGAAATACGGCTGGGATGAAAATGAAATTTCTTTCTATATGCAAGCTTTCGAACTGTAATCAGCGGAGATTTATCAAGGAAAAAGCATGGTTGGCTGGAAATGACAACACCTACAAAACACGATCCCGGCTGCATGATAGGCACTGAGTATTTCTAAAATAAATGCTCAGAGGTATTATAAGATTTTCACTATCTGATTAATCTATCTCTTTCTGTGGTAGCATGAAAAAGAATGTCGCCCCCTTGTCCACTTTCCCTTCTGCCCATACCCGTCCGCCGTGCCTATTGACGATCCGCTGGACAATCGACAGCCCGATACCGGTTCCTCCATACTCTTCATCGCCATGGAGGCGTTGAAATATAGCGAACAGCTTGCCATAATACGCCATGTCGAACCCGACGCCATTATCCTTCACACAATACACAACCTTGCCGGGCTCCGTGTAACTGCTCATTTCGATAATGCCCGGTTTTCGATTCTTTGTAAACTTGACGGTATTGGAGATCAGATTGAAAACCACTTGCCTGATGAGAGCCTTGTCCCCCGATACGGGCCGCAGTTTTGTAATTTTGATTTCAATGTCCCGTTCCCTGTTGGCTTCCCGTATTTCGTTCCACACCTCCCTGGCAAGGGTGTCCATGTTGATTTCCACAATGTCCAGACCCCCTTTTTGCACCCGTGAAAATGCAAGAAGAGCCTCAATCAGAGCACCCATTTTTTTGGCGTTGTCGCGAATGACGTCGATCATGCATACAGCGTCCTCATTAAGCGTACTTCCGTGCTTCTTCAGGAACATGCGGGAATAACCATCGATGGCCCGCAGCGGCGCCCGGAGGTCGTGGGAGACGGAGTAAGTGAAGCTCTCCAGTTCCTGATTGACACTCTCCAACTGCCGCGTCCTTTCCAGCGCCGCTTCCCCCTGCTTGCGATCCGTGATGTCAATCATGGCCAGGCGGCATTTCTTCCCGCCATCGGACAACCGGGCCTCAAGCTGAACAAGGCACGAGGGGAGCTTCCCGTTTCGAAACATCACTTCACAGCTTTCGATCTTTTCACCTGCGAACGTTTTCCTGAGAAATTCATTGAAGACGGGATAAAAGTCGCCCGAAATATGGAAGCGAAACGGATGCCCGGTCAGGCGAGACCGTTCTGCCCCGAGGAGGCCGGCTCCGGTCAGGTTGATCCGCAGGATGATCCCGTCGGGGTTCAGGGTGCAGTAGCCGACCGGGGCGAAGTCATAGATGTCGATGTATTGTTCCCGCTCCGTCTCGGCTTCGTCCCGGGCTTGCTTCAGCTCCTCGTTCTGCATCTCCAGTTCGATCTGGTGAATCTGCAATTCCTGGATAAGGCGCCGCGTCTCCGGTGAAACCATCC
>JALNVY010000186.1 GCA_023231165.1 Syntrophales bacterium
GGCCATAGGTGAGGCTAAGAAACTGAAGATTGTATTTGACGTTAAAAATGGGAATCCTGCGGAAGTAATCTTAACGGAACAGCAGGAAAAGAAAATCGACCTGATCGTGATCGCCTCCCACGGCAAGACGGGCCTCATGAAACAGCTCATGGGCAGCGTGGCGGACAAAGTCGTTAAAGGGGCGAAATGTCCCGTGATCGTAGTAAAACCTTAGGCTTATTATCTTCATATTTCTTCCGGCGTCAATACAATGCGTGACGCCGGAAGAAATATCTCTGAGGAAGTGTAATCTCATGCCTACTGGCGTCATTCACTCCACCCGCGGCTTCTGTTTCTCGTGATGAAATTTCCGGCTCCATCCGGCATAAACGGCTGATTCGCAGCAATCGAGATCTAAGGGCCGAAAAATATTGAACCAAGGAGAACGGTTATGCAACAAAAACAAAGTCAAGAAGTTGTTTTGTTTTATAATTCTCTTCTCTCGGCAGAAAGGGCCGGAGTGGAAGTATTAAGCGGCTTACTTCACGAGACTGAAGATAATAATTTGAAGATTATTCTGGGAAGATTCATGCGGGACGAAGGGATGAACTGTCAGATTTTTTCTACGCTCATCAAAAATGCAGGGGAAGAACCGGGGAAAAAAACGGGGGACTTTGTTCAGAAAGTTAAAGGGCTGGAAAAAATCGAAGCTAAGCTTGCCTTGCTTATCAAGGGACAGGAATGGGTTGCAAAGCAAATCAGGAAGAACCGGGCGTTATTTATTTATGGTTCCGAAGCAATGCTAATGGAATCCATCAAGATTCAACATGAGGAAAACGTGGACTATTTAAAGCAGTTATTCAGTATATCATGATTTATCCATAAGATCGAAAGAAAAGTATAAGAGGTAGGGCATTAATTATCCAGCCCTTTTTTTGTGTTCTCTTCACGATCTGCGTCTCATCAAAGAACCGCTTAAAGCTTGAAGTTCACACTGATAAGACCTATGTGGGCCCGATAAGAAGGATCTTTGTAGGCTCCAGTCAGATACCCGCCCTGCGTCACCGACACATAATACCGGTAACTGCTGAATTGGGAGTCATCATAGGCATATTCCTCGTAAGCATAAGTGACCGACAGGGTAAGGACCTACGCCATCTGGTAAGTGGCCCTGGCTACATAATTATTAAGGCGATAACTGTCCCGGGCATTGAGATCAATGTTATCCTGGGTTCTCCTGGCGGGCAGGGCAACGGCGCCGAGGAGGTATCCCTTTCCCTTAGGGCGGCGTCGAATCGCCGGATATAAGGCTCCAGATCAACCACAGGATTCTCGGTAACGGCAAATACTCTGGAAAAGCTAAAGCAGCATATGGCAGGAAAGAAGCAATAATCACGATCAGTCGAATATGCCCTTGCCGTCATCAGACAGTTTTTCAACACAGCGAAGAGATCCGGCGCCTTCTTGGGCGAATCCCCAACGGCAAACGTGAAAGCACCCAAAATTGATAATGGCCGGATGCGATTCTTGACCAAGGCAGAAGCAACGGCGCTTCTTAACCTACTTAATAAGAAAAGCTCTCAAGACGTTCACGATATGACCTTGCTATCCCTTCATTGTGGCCTACGCTTCGGTGAAATTGCTTCTCTGACATGGCAGGATGTAGACTTGACCAAAGGCGTCTTGACGATCAGAGACGCGAAAACCGGGAGCCGTTATGCCTTCTTGACACCCCAAGCAACGGACATGATCAAAAACCGTGACCAGGGGAAACCGTCGTAATATGTTTTTCAAGGGCGGAAAGGAAAACTTGACCATTTATCTCTGACTTTTTTCCGGGCCATTGACAAATTGAAATTGAACGAAGGCATTGATGATCCCCGGCTACAAATCTGCTTTCATTGTTGCCGCCATTCCTATGCCTCATGGATGATCGAACAGGAGGCCTATCTCTACACCGTCCAGAAGCTCCTTGGCCACAAGACAAACGTAATGACCCAGAGATTATGCACATTTGAGCGAAAACAGACTGAGGGACGCTGCAAAGGCTTTAGGGGCATCATGGAAGCAGGATGAAACCGCTGGGAAGCAGACCGAGCAGGTGGTGAACTAACAAAGTTGACAATTGACAAATACTTTTTATTGGTATATGATGAATTATGGAATGGGCGGTTGAAGTTGCACGACGAGCGGAAAAGCGAGTAGGAGGATTGCCGAGACGGGTAAAAGATGTATTGGCTGAGCTCATCCGGGACATAGGAACTCCACGGACCGATCCGGGGTGACTGGCCAAACTTCAGCGCTCTGGCAGATAACCGCTACCATTGCCATTTGAAGAAGGGCCACCCTACTTATGTGGCGATATGGGAAGTCATGGACAAAGAGATAAGACTGATTGAGGTGATTTATGCAGGAACACACGAGAAAGCATCCTACTGAAACGATTGAGCTGAGGTTCATCGGGCCGATTGTCAATATGGCAAAGGCAGTTGAAACATTGAAGCCCTTGGGATTCGTGGACGCTTCTGATTCTGTCCCCTGGCGGGAACTGTACCCTGAATACAAAGACGAGGATTTGCCGAGCGTTTGTCTGCGTGGCGGACGTTACCGGGAAGGGCTCACACAGAAGCAGTTGGCCGATATGATCGGGATTCCCCAGCGCCATATCAGCGAGATGGAGAACGGCAAGCGCCCCATCGGCAAGGAAATGGCGAAGCGCCTTGGTAAGGCTTTAAACATCGGCTACAAGGTGTTTCTATAGGAAGATCAGCCGGGGGGGATTGGTCAGTCCGGCCTTATGCACCGGAGACCCGCTCTTGAATGAAATCGTTGCCTGGGGCACCTTAGCCAATGCAGATTCTGAGCGTAATGGCATTAAAGAGCGCATCATTATCGCATTATCGGAAATAAGACATTTTATGAGCGAACGGCCACTATTGACTGGCTTGTGGAACGGGCCAAGGAGTAATGGCTATGGCAGTACAGGAGCCTCTTACAGACATACATGATATCCGTAACCTTGACGATGAGCAAGACGAGCCGGAGCTTCAGGAATTTGAGACAAGACGTTTTCACTTCATAACTGCATATGACCTTTGCCGGGAACCGAAGCCGACAAACTGGTTGATTAAGGGCTACCTGGAAGCAGGATCATTATCCGTGATCTTTGGAGAAGCTGGGACAATGAAATCATCTCTTGCTATAGACATGGGGTTATGTATCGCTGCGGGCAAAGACTGGCATGGGGTGGAAGTCAGAAAAAACGGTCCTGTATTTTGTATCGCCGGAGAAGGGTTTGCCGGTATTAGCAGAAGAATCAAGGCATGGGCAGACTTTAACGATGTTGACTTGTGTATTTTTTGATTTTGTCTTCAACATGTGAATGCCTAACCCCTTGATTTTATTTGGCTGGGAGACAAGGATTTGAACCTTGATTCACGGAGTCAGAGTCCGTTGTCCTACCATTGAACGATCTCCCAGTATAGAATGACCAGATGACTTGTCCCCTGAGGCATTTCGTATCAGAACCTGCCTCAGGGCGGAGGGGACTATAGTGCGATCGCACCGTTATGTCAACTCATTTCTTATAAAACTATATCGCTTTTCGCCAGGCCAAGCGCGTTTCCAACCAGCGGGACAGAGAGGTAAAGGCAAAGCAGATCACAAAATAGATACAAGCGATAAAGAAAAAAATTTCCGTCGGATATACCATCGTCCGGTTACTGATCTGGGTCGCCACATGAGTCAGCTCCGACACCCCAACGATAAAAGCCAGAGAGGTGTCCTTAATCATGGACACGAACTGGTTAACAAACGAGGGAATCATGTTACGCAAGGCCTGGGGCAGGATTATATAGACCATGGCCTGCCACGGCTGAAGGCCGGTAGATAAACCCGCTTCTGCCTGACCTTTCGGAATGCCATCGATGCCGGCTTGGACAATCTGGGACATGTAAGCAGACGTGAATATTGTCAAAGCGGCAATAACTGTCCAGTTTTCCGGAGCCGAATGCCCGCCCAGGAGGGCAGGTAGAAGATAAAACATCCAGAAAATCACCATCAGCAATGGAATCCCCCGGATAGTATTGACTACGGCCAGGGTGGTATACCTGATCAACCGGTTAGAGGAAACACACAAGAGGCCGAGGATCAACCCTCCAAAGAAGGATAGGATAAGTGCGACAAATGCCAGATAGAGGGTCAGAACGATTCCCCCGATGGGGCCATTGGGATAAGTGCCGATAAAGAAGTGGGTCCGATTATCCCAGATCACGCTCAAGTCCAACCCCGGATTCATCGTCTACCGCACCCCCAGAGGATTCAAGACATGCTTGTTGTACAGCGTCACCATCCAGGTAATGACGATGGAAAGGGCCAAGTAAACAATGGTCGCCGCCGTGAAGGCCTCGAATCCCTTGAAAGTATAGCTCTCCACTTGACGGGCCTGATAGGTCAGCTCGGCGACCCCGATGGTCATGGCCAGGGAAGAGTTCTTGGTAATATTGAGAAACTGGTTGATCAGGGTAGGAATCGTCAACCTGACAGCTTGGGGGAGAATAATGTAGTACATGGACCGTAAGTACGAAAAACCGGAGCTCTGGGCCGCCTCCATCTGTTCTTTGGGAATGGCACGGACGCCGGAGCGGATATCCTCGGCAATAAAGGCGGAAGTATAGATAGTCAGAGCGATGACGGCAGCGGAGAACTCAAAATTCGCTGTATTGAGCCAGTCATTTACCACCTTGGGCAGGATCTTGTAAGAACCAAAGTACCAGAAGAAAATCTGGACCAGCAGCGGTGTATTTCGGAAAAACTCGAGATAAGCATGGGCAACCCAGAGGATTGGCTTGACATTGCTCATTCTCATAACAGCGATGATCAGTCCCAGGAGAAAAGA
>JALNVY010000187.1 GCA_023231165.1 Syntrophales bacterium
CCTGTCGCCTGGAGGATATTGGCCAGCACATCCCCCACCACGGCGCCCCGGGCATGACCAATATGCAACGGACCCGTGGGATTGGCGCTGACAAATTCCACCTGCACCCGCTGCCCCTTGCCGATATCCGAGTATCCATAGTGAACGCCTTCCCTGTCCACCTTCTCCAGGGCCGCTTGCCAGACCTCGTCCCAGATGAAAAAGTTGATGAACCCTGGTCCGGCAATTTCCACTTTTGCGATGATCTTCTCGTCCTCATGGAGTTGATCACAGATCATCTTCGCAACCTGACGAGGATTAGTCTTGAGCCGTGACGAAAGGATCATGGCTATATTAGTAGCATAGTCACCATGAACCGGGTCTCTGGTTGTTTCCAATTCGATCGCGGGGACGGCGATGTCACCCATTTGACCGTTCGCTGATATTCTACCGAGAGCTGCCTCAATAATACTGATGATACGATTCTTCATTTATGTGTGATCCGGCTATCGCAAAAAAAGTTGGCGGGAAGCCAACTTTTCCCTATCCGGATTAACTTGAATCCGGGCGATAAATACCGATCCTTCCTCTCCGGTCATTGTCATTTTACAGGCTGACACCATATATTTACCATATGGTGGAAGTCAAGATTTTTGACGATGACCGTGCTTCTCAGGAGAAGCAGTTAACGATTGCCCGGCCCCAAAACAGGTAAACCACTGCCCCCAGGGATAGAAAAGGACCAAACGGCACGGCATATTTCATTGTTTTGCCTTCTTTTATCATCATGATGATCCCGACAGCGGCCCCGATGAAAGCTCCCGTCATCAGGACAAAAAGGAGTGCTTTCCATCCCAGAAAGGCCCCTAACATTCCCATGAGGTTGACATCGCCGCCTCCCATGCCTTCCGTCCCTGTTATTTGTTCATAATAGACGGCGACAAGATAAAGGGAAGCGATCCCGATCATGATCCCTAAGAATGCATCTATTAAGGGAATCCCCATAATGAATACCGCGGCAAGGAGGAAAACGGGAATTCCCGGAAGGACGATCTTATGAGGAATGATCTGGTGTTCAATATCTATGAAGGTGATCACAATCAACGTCGCCACAAACAGAAAGGCGGCAAGAAAGGCAAGAGAAATTCCGAATTTCCAATAGGTAAACAAGGCCATGACGGCAGTCAGGGCCTCGATGAAGAAATAACGACCGCTGATAGTCTCCTGACAGCTCCGGCAACGTCCTCTTAAAAAGATATAACTGAAGAGGGGAATATTATCATACCAGGCGATGGCATGGCGGCAATGGGGACAACGGGACGATGGGAAAACAATCGATTCTTCCCGGGGAAGGCGGTGAATACAGACGTTGAGGAAGCTTCCCACGACGGCCCCCAGAATAAACACCACGATTGCCCACCAAAGCACCATCAAAATAATCTCCCAAAGTCATTATTGAGGGGACTGCTCCCTCATATTACCTTATTGGCCCCTGTTTGCTGGACCATGTTTCCGGCAGCCAAAAGGGAATCAAATGTTCCCGCATCTGTCCACCAACCATCAAGGATATCCCAGGTCAGCTTTTGTTGACGGAGGTAATAATTATTGACATCCGTGATTTCCAGTTCCCCCCGTTCCGAAGGTTTGAGGGTGCGGATAAAATCAAAGACCTTGCTGTCATACATATATATCCCGATCACCGCATAATTGGATGCCGGGGCCGAAGGCTTTTCATCGATCCTGACGATCCGATCTCCTTCAAAAGCGGGAACGCCAAAACGTTGCGGGTCCGTCACTTCCTTGAGGAGAATCTTTGCCCCTTCAGTTTGCTGTCGGAAAGCTTCAACTGCCTTATGGATGTTTTTTTCAATGATATTGTCCCCCAGGACCACAACGATCTTGTCCTGATCCGCAAAATATTCGGCAAGACTCAACGCGGCGGCAATGCCACCCTCCCCTTCCTGATAGGCGTAGTTCAAATGTTTCAGGCCAAACTCCCTGCCATTGCCCAAGAGTCTCAGGAAATCACCAGCGCTGTTTCCGCCAGTCACGATTAATATTTCGTCAATCCCTGCATTTACGAGGATACTTATGGGATAATAGATCATTGGCTTATGATAAATAGGAAGGAGGTGTTTATTTGTCACCTTTGTCAGGGGAAACATCCGGGTTCCAAGCCCACCTGCCAATACGATACCTTTCATTGAAATCTCCTTTCACAAATTTTTGTCGCTGTCCCTATTACAAATTCACCATGAAGGTCAATCATAAAATATGTCGTAGGCAAATTGGATTTCCTGAGGGTGAATGAGGGATGTAAATCCGGGCCGGACATGTTATAAGGGAAGACAAAAAGAAAGTGAAGGGACTCTCTTTCAATGAAGAACGATGAATATTACATGCGCAGGGCGCTGAAGTTAGCTAAAAAGGGGGAAGGACGGGCGAGTCCCAATCCCATGGTCGGCGCCGTAATAGTCAGAAACGGCAGAATCATCGGAGAGGGCTATCATGCCTGCTGTGGAGAGAACCATGCTGAAATCAATGCGATAGAAGGGAGTGCCGAAACAATCGCCGGGGCTGACTTCTATATCACCTTGGAACCATGTACCCATTACGGGAAAACTCCCCCCTGCGTTGAGGCCCTGATAAAGCATAAACCTGACCGGGTTGTCATCGGCGCCATGGATCCGAATCCCCTTGTTGCCGGCCAGGGTATAGCCCTCCTACAGAAACATGGCATCGAAACACTTGTGGGGGTTCTGGAAACAGAGTGCCAACTCTTGAACGAAAAATTCTTCAAGTTCATGACTACGGGCCTTCCTTTTATCACCTTGAAATATGCCCAGACCCTCGACGGTCGTATTGCCACGGCAACAGGGCATTCCCGCTGGATAAGCTCTCCAGAGTCGCGGCGTTATGCCCATCGGCTCCGGGGCGTCCATGACGCCATTCTCGTTGGCTCGGGAACGGTTTTACTTGACGATCCTGAACTCACTGTCCGGCTTGTCAAAGGTAGGAATCCGTTGCGGATTGTTCTGGACAGCAAGCTGCGGATACCCCTGGAGTCAAAAATCCTGCAAAACCAGAATAATGCCAGAACAATAATAGTCACTACCGGAAAGGCCGCAAAAGGTAAGTTGAAGCGCCTTAAGGACATGGGGATTGAGCTGTTATTTACCAATATGATGGAGAATGGGAAAATCAATCTGTCGGAACTTTTTATGAAACTGGGCCAAAAGGACGTCTCTTCTGTTCTTATTGAGGGTGGTTCATCGGTCATTACCTCGATCCTCAGGGAAGGGCTGGCCGATAAGCTCCTCGTTATTATTGCCCCCAAGATCGTCGGTAAGGGTATCGAAGGGGTCGGCGATCTGGGGATTACCCGCATGGATCAAGCCATGACCCTATCTCCAGTCAAATTTAAAAAACTCGGGACCGATTTCCTGCTGGAAGCTAAAATTGCGGTTCCCTCGCCATAATGGCCTTTTGTTTGGCCACAATGGACGGCTTCGTAAAAAGATCCGCAGGCAAGGCGCGCAAATTCTTCGGAATGAGGCGTACTTTTCGTACGCCGCAGTGACGAAGGATACAGCGCAACGCAGCATCCGGACTTTTTACTAAGCCGTCAAAGTCGCGCCAGGATATGCAGGGCGGCCCTGACGCCGTCGAGGGCGGAACTGATAATTCCTCCCGCATAACCCGCTCCTTCCCCACAGGGGTAAATACCTCGCACGCTGGTGCTCTGTCCATCATCGCCCCTGGTGATGCGGACCGGGGAGGAAGTCCGCGTTTCTACTCCGATGAGATTGGCTTCCGCGGTGATGAATCCGGGCATCGCCTGCTGGAATTGCCGGATACCCAACCGTATGGAATCATATACATAGTCGGGAAGGATCGACCTTAGCGAAGCGGCTATGACTCCCGGAAGAAAGCTGGTGGCGCCGGTCACGGGGCTGTCGCGATCCTCAAGAAAGTTGATCAGTCCTTGCGCGGGGGCCTTATATGTCCTTCCACCGGCATTGTAGGCCCTTTCCTCCCAGGTCCGTCGAAAGGCAAGACCGCTGAGACCAGAGGCGCCGTGGTCTTCATAGTCTTCGGGATGGATATTCACGACAATAGCGCTATTGGCGTAAATACCATTGCGAGCCGACAGGCTCATCCCATTGGTCACGATACCTCTTTCCCCGGAACTGCTGCCGATTATCTGGCCGCCCGGACACATGCAAAAGGAATACACGGACCTGTTCAATTCCGGTACGCGCGCCGTCAAAGTGTAGTCCGCCGTGGGCAGAACGGGATGGCCTGTCCAACGGCCATACTGAATCCGGTTGATATGCTCCTGAGGGTGTTCGATGCGCAATCCCATGGCAAAGGCTTTCTTGCCGAGATCAATACCTCGATCTTCCAGCAATCGGTACGTCTCTTCAGAGCTCTGGCCAATAGCCAGCACGAGATGGGCGGTCTTAGTTTCCACGGCGCCGTTGACGATGATCCCTTCCAGCTGATTCTTATTGATAATCAGGTCCGTCATTCTGGTATTGAAACTGACTTGACAGTTCATTGACAAAAGACGCTTGCGAATATTAACGAGAATCTTTCGCAAACGATCCGAACCGATATGAGGTTTCGCATCCGTTAATATTTCCGGCGCGGCCCCCATATCCACAAGGGTCTTCTTCACCCAATCGGTATAGGGATTGCGGACGCGGCTTGTCAATTTGCCGTCGGAAAAGGTCCCGGCGCCTCCTTCCCCGAAATAGACGTTGCTATCGGGAAGCAAAATCCCCTGATCCCAGAAGGATTGCACATCCCGATGTCTTTCCTCAACCGGCTTTCCCCTCTCCAGAAGCAGGACAGGGCATCGATGAAGAGCAAGAAAAAGAGCGGCAAA
>JALNVY010000188.1 GCA_023231165.1 Syntrophales bacterium
AGCCGCCGACGCAAGGAAAACGGCCGCCCCCTTCAGATCATCGGCATCCCCTGTCCTCCCCATCGGTATCTTGCCCAGGACCCATTTGGCTCTTTCTTCATCCTTGAATAGGGCGGCCGTCAGCTCCGTAATGAAATAACCCGGTCCAATGGAGTTCACCTGAATATTTTGTTTAGCCAACTCGACGGCAAACTGGCGGGTCATTGACGCCACTCCCCCTTTGCTGACTCCGTAGATACTGATATTACTGAGCCCGATAGTACTGGCAAGAGAAGCGATATTGATGATCTTGCCCTTGTGCCGCTTGACCATTTCTTTTGCCGCCGCCTGACTGAGGAAATACAGGGATTTTAAATTAACGCTCATCAGATAATCATAATCCTGCTCGGTCATCTCAGCTATGGGTTTCCGTATCTGCGTACCGGCGGCGTTGAGCAGAATATCGATCTGGCCGAAATGCTCAACCGTATCCCTGACAACTCTTTCCGACTCGCTGTTCTGCGCAAGATCGGCCTGTAATACCAAGGCCTTGGAACCAACCTTCTCGACCATGGCCGCCGTTTCTTCCAACGAGGATTTAGTCCTGGCAACCAAGGCGACATCGGCGCCCGCCTCCGCCAGGGCCAGCGCCATACCCTGCCCTAAACCGCGACTCGCGCCGGTGACTAGTGCCACGTTTCCCTGCAATTTGAATTTATCAAGAATCATTTGTCACAACCTCCTCTATCGACGACAAATCTGGAATTCGGTTTGCATAATCTCGTTTTTCAGAAAATCATCAACAATAATAAGCATTATTAGCATCAACCATTGTATACAATTTCATAGTAAGGTTTTGATATCCTAAATTGTATTCATTGTCAAGAAAAAAAGTTGACCCATAAAAATCTTGACAATATTTTCCCAAGAAGCTAATGATTCGCATTATTTACAGTAATGAAAAAAGGCGCTGACAATGGGTGACCGCAGGGAGGCGGCAATTAAGATGAAAATATTATTTATAATATGCAGGATTCAATCTTCAGGGTTCATGGTCCGGAATGATAAAATTAAAGATATTTTCAAAGCTCTCGTTATTTAAAAAGGATGGGTTTTATGTCCGAAACAGACTGCAGTATCCTGGGTATCCACTCGAGCCCGTTCAAAAATGGGAATACCGCCTATCTCCTTCAGCACAGCCTGGAAGAAGCGACAAAAATGAAAGGCGTATCCGCTGAATCCGTTGCCATCGCCGGCCTGTCCATTGCCGACTGCCGTCATTGCAACTGGTGCATGAGAGGCCAAACCTCCGATACATTGTGCTCTATCGAGGATGACGCTTCACCGATTCTGAAAAAGATAAGGGACTGCGACCTTCTGGTTCTGGCCAGCCCGGTTTATTTCTCGAGACTCTCGGGAACGATGGCCTGTCTGATCGACCGGACTCGATGTTTCACGTTCGGTAAAGAAGGGCATCTGGCGCTCAAGGATAAGGTCGGGATCGCCCTTGCGGTTGGCTGGTGCCGAAATACGGGCATGGAAACGACACTCGCAAGTCTTTACGGAGCTTTTCTGGTTCATGAAATGTGGACATTGTCCTGTCACCCGGCAGGCGCCCTGTATGGCGTGGGCGCCGTCGCCGGGCAACGAAACGAAGATTTATCCTACAAGGAAAATAAACTTGGCGTAAAAGAGGATCGGGAGGCCCTCCGCAATGCCCGTCTCCTGATCCGAAAAGCCGTGCAGACGGCGCGTGTAATCAAATCATCATCGGCGCCGCTTCCCTGATTTTTTGCTCAATGAAATATTACGTTCGCGCCGCCGCCTAACATCGCGTTGTTTACTCTCTGAAGAAGAGGCCATCAAGGCAGGTTTTCACAAAGTATCGCGCTGATCGCTGTAACCACTGAAGGCCGCTTCGGCCTCCTCAATCAGAAGATCTTCTGATCCCCGGTACTTGGAAGAAAAATGAAAGGGGATCATTCGCTTCACCCCTGCCTCCCTGGCAAGGGCGCCGGCTTGGCGGGCCGTCAGATGGTATTTTCCGGCTGCCTGATCGGCCTCGACATCGAGGAAGGAACCTTCGATAAAGAGGATATCGACATCCCGGGCCAAATTGACAATGATCCCGACATTGTCTTCACTATAGCGGGCGTCGGTCACATAGGCTATCTTTTGTCCAGGGGTAATCTTGACGATCCTGTCCACAAGCGTCCCTAAGGACGACCACCTTTCCATGGAGAAGCCCGCTTCGTTTTTCCACCAGATCCGGACCGGGAAATCCGGGGGACAGTCATTTACGAGACAATCCTTGAGGCTGTTTAGCCATGGACCAGTGGGCAATCCCAGCTCCTGGAGGGCGTCTCTGCGGATATTGATCCGTCTTTTCTCTTCGATCCGGAAGGCGAGACAGGGAATCTTGTGGTCGAGAAAGGCCCCTTGCAACGAGAAATATCTGTCTTCGAACAGCGACCCGTCAAAAGCCCTGACCTCATCTTCACCTTCCGCCCGGAAGGCGCGCCGGCAAGAAAAACGTCGCGTCGTCATGCAACCATTCGGATCGACTTCTGTGGCAATAAGAGCAAAATCATTTACATATTGTTCGACGAGGTTCCAGGTATAGGCGCGCAGACGGCTTTCTACCTGCGCCAGGAAGCCCGGGGGCCCATAAAGTGCCACATGGCGGTCCCGTCCCAGGCAGATACGGACCAGGTGATCGAAACCGATGAAATGGTCCATGTGGGTATGGCTTACACAGATATGCTCAACCTTCAGGATATTCCGGGGAGGCAGGTCATGCAGATCCCCCAGATCGAAGAGGAGGGCCCGGCGCCGGTATTTCATTTCCAGATAAACGCAAGGGTCGCCGCCGGGGCCGTTCACCAGGACGGTATTAAACATGGGAGCGACCTCCTTCCCGAAGGCTTTCCCTAATCTTGACGGCAATCTGTCCGATGAGGAGACGAGCTTCTCCGTTTTCGATTGTTTCATCACCGGATAAAATAAATGGCACAACCTCTACCCTGCCCGCAAAAACCTCCGTCAGCAGCTCCGTTGTTCTTTGTCGCCGCACCGCCACCCTTGCTTCCTGCCCATAATGATCACCCGCAACCTCATTGGCGCCGAAGTCGTCGACCAGGAGCAGACGATCATCGGGCGTCCAACTCGTTTGTTCGCGTACCCGGACCCAGAATTCTTCTTCATCCTTGTGGTAACCAAGATCGGCGGAATTGGCGATAAAAAAACGGCACCCTGGCTCAGCGGCTCCCGCCGGCAAAGGGAGTGCTTCCATCTGCATATCCTGAAATTGATTTTTGATGGCCGCCGTTGCCTCGGCATAGTGATCGGTGGCCACAACCTTCATAATCAGGGGATGTTCATACAACTCCCGCAGGAGGGGCCGCCAGGAGGGTTCGATCCGGGAATGGGAAAAATACTGCCCTACGAAAATACCGGCAGCTCTGTCGAGGGCCGCAAGAGAGGCTTCCTTCCGGCTCGCGGTCCATTCCTCGCTGATCTTGCCGACCATAAGGCGGCGGTAGCCGATGGGAGTCCGGCTCCCTTTTTCCCAGGTGGGGTTGACAACGCTGTTCCAGAATATCTCCGGGGAGGCAACGCCGAAATCGGCAAGACCGGAGAGGTGTAATTGCCTTTCCAGAACCGCGTTGTCCCCGAATGCGACCGCCTCCAGAGACAGGGTTCCCGAATAATCAAAAACAGTTGTCAATCTTGGCATGATCGCAATAAGTCATTTTTCCCTCCCCTTTAAGGGGATAGTTGGGGTGGGGATGGGCTGATCGTCAATAATACGGCATAGCTCCCGGGAAGCCAGGAAGGGGTCCGGGGCGGCGCAGATCGCCGACACCACGGCGATACCATCTGCGCCTGCCTGCATCGCCGCTCCGGCGTTCGCCGCATTCAAACCGCCGATGGCAATAAGGGGGTGGCGGGAATAGGCCCGAATCCTCGCGATGCCCTCCAATCCCCAGCTTCCTCTTGTATCCGTCTTGGTCGGCGTCTCAAAAACGGGACTGACGCCGAGATAATCCACGTCCCATTGTTCGGCCAGCTCCACATCGGCCCATGTCTCCACGGAAAGCCCGATGATGATCCCGCTTCCCAGAATCCTGCGGGCCAAGGGGTAGGGCATGTCTTCCTGACCGATATGGACGCCTTCCGCCGCCACCGCCAGGGCGACATCGATACGGTCATTGATAATCAGAGGAACCTGGAAGGGGGCCAGTAATGCCTTGATTATCCTTGCCTCTTCGACAAAGGCGCGGGTTGGCAGGTTCTTTTCCCGAAGCTGAACACAGGCGGCCCCTCCCCTGACGGCCGCCAGGACAATATCATCCAAAGGACGGCCGCCGCAGAGATCACGATCCGTAACGAGATATAAACCGTTGATCTTTTTCATGATGAAACCGTTGTCAATTTTAAATGCTGGTCGATATCTTCGGAAGAAAGTCCGTACAGGGCGTCAAGGAATTGCATCTGCATACTGCCGGGGCCAGCCGCGCGGGCGGCGGCGATTTCTCCCGCAATCCCCATGACAGCCATAGCATAAGCCGTTGAGTCAGCGAGGTCGGTCCCCACCGCGGCAAAGGCGCCGCATAACGCCGAAGCCGTGCAACCGAGGCCCGTCACCCGCGTCATCATGGGATGCCCATTGCCAACTTCGATCATCCGTCTGCCGGCGATAATGTAATCCTTCTCGCCGCTCACGCATACGACCGACCCGAATTGATCGTTCAAGATGCGAGCCGCATCGAGGGCGTGATCCGAAGCCGCCGTACTATCGACTCCCTTGGTAAGCTTTCCCTCCGTCACCAAGGCCATCGTTTCCGAGGCATTGGCCCGGATAATGGATGGAGAAACCGTCTC
>JALNVY010000189.1 GCA_023231165.1 Syntrophales bacterium
GCCCAAATTGCCGAAAAGATCAATCCGGACTTGAAGGCGTCTGTTGACCGCACCGCCGTTCTTGCCAAGGCGGATCTGGATACGCAGATGGTGGGAGAATTCTCGGAGCTTCAGGGAGTAATGGGTCGCGAATACGCCCTCCTGGCCGGAGAAAATCCGCTGGTCGCCAGGGCTATTTACGAACATTATCTTCCCCTGGCAGCCGGCGGGGAACTGCCCGTAACCGATGAAGGGGCCATCGTCAGTATTGCCGACAAACTGGACACCATCACGGGCTTCTTCAGCGTCAACCTAATCCCATCAGGAACTGCCGATCCCTATGCCCTGCGTAGGCAAGCCCTCGGCGTCATCAACATCATCCTTGACAAGGGATATCCCCTGAAACTGGACGAACTAATTGCCTACAGCCTCAATAAACTGCAAGACCGGACCAAACGGCCGGCCATGGACGTAAAGAATGACGTCATGGAGTTTTTCAAGGCCCGCTTCGAGAATCAAATGATCGCACAGGGGCATCCTTACGATGTCGTTGACGCCGTTGTCGCCGCCGGTTTTTCCGATTTGACGGAGACGCTGAAGAAGATCGTCGCCATGGAAGCCTTCAGGAAGCATGTTGATTTCCAGCCCCTAGCCGTCGCCTTCAAGCGTGTATCCAACATTCTCAAAGACTTCCAGGGCGGGGCTGTTCAGGAAAGTTTGTTTCAGACAGCGGAGGAAAAGGAACTTTACCGGGTCTTTCTTAGCATCCGTGCCAAAACCCTGACGTACCTCGACGGGCGTCATTATGAATCAACCCTTGTAGAGATGGCGAGTTTACGCGCCCCTGTTGACTCGTTTTTTGACGCCGTAATGATCATGGCCAAAGAGGAGGATATAAAATATAATCGTCTATCTCTTCTGGAAGAGATCTCATCTCTATTCCGTAGAGTTGCCGATTTCTCAAAGCTTGTGACAGATTTCTAAAGGGAAAATTTAAGATGGCCAATCCCGCATCCCAACAGATCAACCAACTGGAAGAACAACTTCAACGTCGCAAGAATCTTCAGGATATCACCAACCGGATCCACTCCGCCCAAAACATCAAGCAGATTCTTGTAGATCTGAAGGACGGCATCCTCAACCTCTTTGATGCCTACTCAATTACCATTTATATCGTTGACCGCATGAGAAACGAGATATTTTCCATGTTTCTTTCCGGATCAACAATTAACGAAATCCGGGTCCCCATCAGCAATCGCAGTATTGCCGGCTATGTGGCCAATACAGGGAAAATTGCCAATATTGCCGACGCTTACGATGATAAAGAATTAAAGGCGATTGACAAGGAACTGACCTTCGACGCCAGTTGGGACAAGAAGTCAGGTTTCCGAACCAAACAAATTCTTACCTCCCCGGTATACCATAACGGGAAGCTCATGGGGGTTATCCAGATTCTCAACAAGAAAGGTGGTATCGGCAAGTTTTCAGAAGATGAAAAAGGTTTTCTCCACGAAATGTCTGAGGTCCTCGGGGTCGCTTTCTTCAATCAGGAACGTTTTGCCCGGAGGCGCAAGACCCGATTCGACTACCTGATCAGCCGGGATCTTCTCAAAGAGGAAGAACTGGACGCCGCCTGGGAAGAGTCCCGGGAGCAGAAGGAATCGATGGAATCCTACCTCATGAAAAAATACAGGATCTCCAAGGACGATATGGGGAAATCTTTTGCCGAGTTTTATCGCTGCAAGTTTGTCCAGTTTAACGATAAAATCCCTATTCCCGGAGATCTCATCAAGAATCTCAAGAGGGACTATCTGCGCAGAGAACTATGGGTGCCCATCAGCAGGATGGAGGACGGCAACATCAACATCCTCGTAGACGACCCCAATAACATCCTCAAGCGGGACATGATCGAAAATCTCATGAAAACCAAAGCAATTCGGTATGATGTGGCCCTCACTGAAGATATTGTCAAATTTATCAATTATTTTTTTCAGTCCCCGGAAGATGAAACCTCGATTTCCGACATCCTGGGAAAAATGGATGCCGATGCGGATAGCACCGATGAAGACGAGGAAGGGGGAGATGTCGTCACCGAATCAGACAGCGCCATAATGCAGCTTGTCAACAAAATTATCAATGACGCGTATGTCCGTCGTACCTCCGACATTCATATCGAACCCAATGTTGGTAAAAAGAATGTGGAAGTAAGATTCCGGGTCGATGGGGATTGCGCCCTCTATCAAACGGTTCCTTACAGTTACCGGCTAGCCCTGATATCCAGGATCAAGATCATGTCCAATCTTGATATCACCATTAAACGCCTTCCCCAGGACGGCAAAATCAAGTTCAGAAGACCGGGAGGAGATGAAATCGAATTGCGGGTGGCAACGATCCCCACCCAGGGCGGCGTCGAAGATGTTGTCATGCGTATCTTGGCCAAAGGAGAAACCCTGCCCCTGGAGGCAATGGCCCTGTTGCCGCGGAATTACAAGGGACTCCTCGACATCTGCGAAAAGCCCTACGGTATGATCCTCGTGGTGGGTCCCACCGGCTCCGGTAAAACCACCACCCTCCATGCCGCCCTACACCATATCAACACCCCGGACCGGAAGATCTGGACCGCCGAAGATCCCGTCGAAATTACCCAGTATGGGCTCCGACAGGTTCAGGTGCAACCAAAGATCGGTTTCGATTTCGCAGCAGCCATGAGGGCCTTCCTGCGGGCGGACCCGGATGTCATCATGGTCGGTGAAATGCGTGATTTCGAAACTGCTAAAACCGGCGTCGAGGCTTCCCTGACAGGCCATCTCGTCTTCAGCACCCTCCATACCAACAGCGCCCCGGAAACCATCACCAGGCTCCTGGATATGGGAATAGACCCGCTGAATTTCGCCGACGCCCTCCTGGGCATCCTTGCCCAGCGTCTGGTGCGCACCCTCTGCAAGAACTGCAAGGAACCCTATCATCCGACGGGGCAGGAATTTGACGAGATGGTGGAGAGCTATGGTGAAGAAGACTTCAAAAAACTAAACATCACCTATACGGATAACTTCACCCTTTACCGCCCTAAAGGTTGCGATATCTGTGATAAATCAGGGTTTAAGGGAAGGATGGGCATCCACGAACTCTTAGTCGCCTCAGACAACATCAAGCGGATGATCCAGAAGCACGAACCAGTGGAAATTCTGCGGGAAAAGTCCATGTCCGAAGGCATGACCACCCTTCTCCAAGATGGCATCCAGAAGGCAATTCAAGGTGTAACCGATTTTAAACAGATCCGCCGGGTCTGTATCAAGTAGTTTTCTGCAGGACCTGATAAACGGCTGCAATTATTTGTTTTGACAGCTTCTCCATAGCAGCGGCCCTTCCTGCGGTTCTATGTTGCCCGGTTTGATCGGCCCCGCTCCCGTTTCTTTGCCTGCAACCGGTCGGCCACGGCAAGGACAGTATTGGCATAAACCTGACTGTGATTATAGGTCATAACTACCTGGCGTCGGTTCTTCTTTTCCATCCCGCATCCCCACCCATTCTGGTGAAGATAATTGGCAATACTGTTCAAAGCGTCGGGAGCGGAAAAAAGATCGATACCTCCCTTGCCATCCGCATCGACCCCATAGAGAAACACATTGGAAGGCATAAACTGGCAAAGACCTATTGCCCCATAGATCGACCCGGGAATGGAAAGGGGATCCATGTTGTTGATTCGCGAATATTCCAATAGAAATTTCAGTTCATTGTAGGCCCAGTCCGCTTTTTCCCGGCAGCGCGTCCGGGCATATTCTTCATTATCGTTGCGGATGATCCCCGACGGGACAAAAGATCTAACCTGTTCCAGGTCCGCACTCAGGGCCATACTGGAAAGGACATGAAAGGCCTTTCTTTTCCCCGTATTTGCCCCCAAGTGGGTTTCAACCAGGAGGATGGATACTACCACCTCTTTCGGAACACAGTAGGTCCGGCGAATTTGCTCCAGAGTTGCACGGTTTCGCTCCAGGTATGCCCGTGCCTGATTGATCATGCCGGAGCGGAGATACCTTTTATGTACTTCCCTGCTTACGAATGGCTTTGGCGACACCGGATAATTGGATGAGCGCCTTAAAAGTTCATTTATCTTCGTTGCCATCGGTTCCGGATCAAACTGCACGTCATTACGACTGAAAAGCGCTCGCACCGATTTCTCTTCGAACCCGTCATTAATCAATCGCTTCATCAGGGGCGACCAGTCCGCCGCCAGCACCGGGAAGGAGAAAAAAAAGGCCGATATCAGAAAACCGGAAATGACCCCAATCTTCCTCATGTCCTGCCCCCAATCCTGTTTTGCCAATCGTGAAGGCGATTTAAGGCTTCGAGGGGTGTAAGATGAGTCGTATCGAGGTCCATCAGTTCGTTTAAAATGATATCCCTGTCATCCATGAAGAGGCTCAGCTGATTTGTCATCCGGCTTTTGGCGGCGGGTTTTTTCCCGCGGGCAATCTTGGGGACGCCCATATCATCCAGTTCTCCCTTCTCCAGATTTTTGAGGATTTCCTGGGAGCGCCGGATCACCTCATCAGGAACACCGGCCAATCTGGCTACCTGAATGCCGTAGCTTCTGCTTGTCCCACCTTCCATGATCTTTCTGAGAAAAATAATCCTGTCTCCCCACTCTCGGACGGCAATGTTATAATTCCTGGCCCCTTCATGGGTCAGAGCCAGTTCGGTCAATTGATGATAATGGGTGGCAAATAAAGTCCTGGCACCGATATGCGTTCCATCATGAATATACTCGGCAACGGCCCAGGCAATGCTCAGGCCGTCAAAAGTGCTGGTTCC
>JALNVY010000190.1 GCA_023231165.1 Syntrophales bacterium
ACAGTCCGCAGGAGTGCATCCATGAAAAAGAAGGAAGGAATCATCACCTTCAAGGTCAACGGTGACCTGTTAGAGGTCATCAAAAACATACCCAACCGCTCGGAGTTTATCCGGGCGGCGATCATGACGGCCCTCGAGAGCGCCTGTCCCCTTTGTAACGGGACAGGTCTCCTGACGCCAAAGCAAAAGGAGCACTGGGAGAGCTTTGCCCGGCACCACGCCGTCAAGCGCTGTGAGGATTGCGATGAGCTCTTCATCGAGTGCGCCAAAGCGGACGCAACATGAAGTCCTGAGCGTATAAATTATGAGGTTCCATTTTCCGATGAAAGCTATTATTTATTCTCTGGTTTTGGTTCCCATGCTGGTTTTTTCCCAACTGGCCTGGGGGCAGGGCGAAAAGGCTAAAATTCCCGTATTTGTGAGTATCCTTCCCCAGGCCTATTTTCTCGAACGCATCGGCGGGTCGCATGTGGATGTCGAGGTCCTCATCGGGGCCGGGCAGTCTCCTCACAGTTACGAACCGACGCCGAAACAGATGGCAAAACTAGCCACGGCCAAAGCCTTTTTCAGCATCGGTGTGCCCGTGGAAAAGGGTGTTTTGAGAAAAATAAGACAGTCCCATAAGCAGCTCGTAATCGTGGAGACCCAGCAGGGGATCACTTATCGCTATCTCGCCGGCCATGATCACGAACACGGCGAAGCACATGGAAAAGACCGCGAATCAGAGGGCCACGTAACATATGCCCATACAGCAGCAGACCAAAAAACGCCGGATCCCCATATCTGGATGGCGCCGAAGCTCGTCAAGATCCAGGCCCGAAATATCTATGATAACCTAAGGCGTCTGGACCCTGTTCACAAACAGGAATATGCGTCGAACCTGCAAGCTTTTGAGACGGATCTGGACCGGATGGATGCGAGGATTTCCCGTTCTCTTGCCCCGCTCAAGGGGAGGAAGATGTATGTCTTTCACCCGTCCTTCGGATACTTTGCCGACGCCTACGGGCTTATTCAGGTCCCCATTGAAATCGAAGGCAAGGAACCGGGGGCCAGGCAATTGGCCAAACTCATCGACCGGGCGAAGAAAGACGGGGTCAAGGTCATGTTTGTACAACCGCAGTTCTCGGCAAGAAGCGCCGATGCAGTGGCGAAAGCCATCGGGGGCGTCGTGGTTCCCATCGATCCCCTGGCCAGGGATTATTTGGCCAATCTTGACAGGATCGCCGCCGCTGTCGAGCGGGGGCTCCGCTGAAGCACAAATGACGGGAGCCGTCACAAAGGGAAAATGAAAAGCGGGTAATGGATCGAAATCAAATTGTTAAATTTAAGAACGTCTGTTTTGCCTATGATGGGGCGCCCGTTCTGGATGATGTAAGTTTTACGATTCAGGAACGGACCTTCATCTCCATTGTCGGTCCCAATGCCGGCGGAAAGACGACCCTGCTGAAGCTCATGCTGGGGCTGCTCAAGCCTTCCCGGGGAACCATCGAGATCTTTGGACAGAACCCCGAAAAGGCCCGCCCCCGCATCGGCTACATGCCCCAATACGTTCAGTTTGATCCCAACTTTCCTGTAAGCGTTCTTGATGTCGTCCTCATGGGCCGTCTTGGCCACGGTGTGCGCTTCGGTCCCTACCGAAAAGCCGACAAGGAGATCGCCCTGGAAGCCCTGCATAAACTGGAGATGGACAAGGCAAGGCATCGTCCTTTCATGGCCCTGTCCGGGGGACAACGCCAGCGGGTGCTCATTGCCCGCGCCCTGACTGCGGAACCGGAGCTGCTCCTCTTGGACGAACCAACTTCCAATGTGGACATGGCGGTGGAAACGGAGCTTTTTGAACTCCTCAACACCATGAGCGAGACCATCACCGTTGTCGTCGTCAGCCACGACCTGGGATTTGTTTCCCAGTATGTGCAGAGTGTGGTCTGCGTTAATCGCCGGGTGATGATGCATCCCACGACCGCCGTTACGGGCGAGGTGATCAGCGCCCTCTACGGAGCGGACGTCCGCATGGTGCGCCATGATCACGGTGTTTAAGGGGGGTAGAGGATAAAAATGAGCGCCTTTCTTGTGGATCTGCCACGGTATCCCTTTCTCCAGTATGCCCTCCTTACAGGTCTGCTTGTGAGCGTCGCCTGCGGGATCATCGGCAGCTATGTCGTCACCAAGCGCATCACCTACATTGCCGGAAGTATCGCCCATACCGTCCTGGGAGGGCTCGGCGCCGCCCGCTATTGTCAGACGGTCTATCACTGGGAGTGGTTTCACCCTCTCTACGGCGCTATCCTAGCCGCCCTCGTCTCGGCGGTGATCATTGGTGTGGTGAGCATGCGGGCGCGGCAGCGGGAGGATACGGTTATCGGATCCCTGTGGGCCATCGGCATGGCCGCCGGCATTCTCTTCATCTACAAGACCCCCGGTTACAACGAAGATCTCATGAGCTATCTCTTCGGAAGCATCCTCATGGTCTCCCCCCAGGACCTCTGGATGATCGCTGGTCTCGATATCCTGGTCGTGATCGTCGGCGTCCTCTTCTACAACCAGTTCCTTGCCCTGTGCTTTGATGAGGAATTCGCCCGCCTCCGGGGCGTTCATGTCGAATTTTATTACCTGTTGCTCCTCTGTCTCACGGCCCTGACGGTGGTCCTGCTCGTCACCGTCGTCGGCATCGTCATGGTCATTGCGCTCCTCACCCTGCCTGCCGCCGTGGCTGGCGAGCTGACGAAAAGATTATGGCACATGATGGCCCTCGCCACAGTGCTGACCGCTCTTTTTACCACGGCCGGCCTGGCGGTCAGCTATGGTCCCGACCTTCCCGCCGGGGCAACCACCATCATCCTCGCCGGAATCACTTATCTTCTCGTGGTATTAGGGTTAAGGATCTTTAGGTTACAGCGTTAGGCGATCACCCACCCTCATTTTGTGGTCAGTACGCCATTTCCGTTCCAGATCGACGGCTTTATAAAGCAATTTAACGTTTCCCATCTTTACTAACCCTTGTGCCAAAACAGGAAAGCACATATTTTAGAATGTGTAACCAGCAGTCAAATACAAAGAAGTCTGGGTACTCTCAGATTTTTGTGCCACGGTTCCTATTGTGTCACCGTTGCCATAAACTTGGTGTTGCTCGCCATCAACATCAATCTTGGTGTAATGAAACCCGCCCTTCAAGAACCAGGAAGGGGTAAATTTATAGTCTGCTGACACATCAATCATATATGCGTTTCCATCCATGTTACCCGTCATGATTTTTCCGCCATTCTCTCTTAAAAGGTGGTGATCCTCATCTGTGGCTTTAACAATCGGAGACCATGCGAAACTACCAGCCAAGGTAAATTTGTTATTAATTTGGAAATCAGTACCAACCTTCAAGTATGGCATGCTATAGGTCATCTCGTAGGTGATTGCTACGCGATCATCTCCATACGCATCATAACCTGACAACCCGGAAGGTGAATATTGGTGGATCAACTTCGCATCAAAATTAAACTTCTGATACTGATAGCCAAGGCCCGCATAGAGAGACCAAGATTGCCGTCTCAAAAACTTCCATTCAAGATCAATATCAAAAATTAAGGCGCCAAACTTAGAGATATTTGACTCTGAGTAGACATCAAGCCGGCTTGGATTAGAATCGGTGACCCAGTCTGAATCTTTCATTTTATCACTGGGATCAATGATATTCTTCTTGATCACTCCGTTAATCCGCCATGAATCGCCTATATTCCAACCAGCATCAATCCTGGCCAACAATATATTTAAAGGCCATTCAAGCTCGCTGAAAGGGAAGTAACCTGAATCCTGTGTACCGTCTGGCCAAGTAATGGGGTAGCCAATCTGATAGTTGGTACTTCCCGACATTATTTCAGTGCCTATGGCAATACTAAATATTTCTTTCTTTAGTGCAATTTTGTCGTCCGATTTGATAAATGCCGCAACATCGTCAAAATTCTTTGTAATGGAGTTGTTATCTTTTGTTAATATTACTACTTTGTTAACGTTCATTTCAACTATTGTACCATATATGACACTGCCATCTTTAAATCGAACCCCTCGTATGTTTTCCGTTTTTAAAGTCTTCTCCGCTACGGGTGCCTGTTTAACTTCCTGTTTTGCATCAACGCCGGTATTTTCTATAAAAATGTCCACGTCGTCAAGCTTACGGGATATGACTTTGCCATCTTTCGTTTCAATTTGAATATCGGAAGTGTTCAATTTAATTACTCTTCCGTATATGATGCTTCCATCTTTAAATTGAACACCTTTAGTGCTTTCGGTTTGTGCAAAAGAAAAGGTATAAAAAAATAAAATGAATGTGACTATTGTGGAGCAAGTCCAAACTTTTTTGTGGGATAATTTCATATCCTGTTAACCTCCTTTGGTTGAAAAGTATGAAAACTCTTATTAAGTCCAACTTGCTGCTTTGTATTTGGTTATCATTGGGAATATAAGCACATAGTGGTTCTTTGGCCTGCACCGGTGCGGGGTCGAGATCGAGAGCGTCTTTCGTTTCTTCTTCAGTAAGCGTGCCCCCTCAGATGTTATCAGACAATATTTTTTCTCCTGAAATGTCCAGCTAAATCATTTTTTAACGCCATATAAATACAGCATTTTTTAAATTTATCAAGCAGAATTTGTCCTGAAAAATGTCCGCCCCTTGCTAAGATTCTAGAGGATTTTCTTCGACTACCGCTTAATCCCGTCCTTGCGGAAGGCGTCGGCGAAGGGATTGTGAAACGGTTTTGGTTCTTCCTTGCCCCGCTTATTCTGTCCCTGGTGAGGCGGGCG